>CAZBYH010000331.1:0-1502 GCA_964496155.1 uncultured Methanoculleus sp. | reverse complement strand
GCCCTGCTGAAGCAGGCGAATTTGTTGCTAATTCTGTTATTTCTAATTCAGATATTTTTGTTGCATTTGGTAGTTTGCCAAACAGAGCAATTGTAAAAGATAAATATTTGAAATTTACGATTAACTCTTCAGATTCAAAAATGTATATTAATGGTCAAGCAACTCCAGAAATTCTGAATATTGGGGATCAGATATCAATCAAGACAAAAGATGCGAATACTAATAACAATGGCATCAGTATCACAGGAGTAGGTAATACCTTTTTTACACTCAGATTTGAGACAGCTGAAGTCCTGAAAAATGGTGTGTTATTTACCAATGATGGAATAAAAAGTGCATGGATTCCGGAATATAAGGATTTGGAATCAACCCTTTCGTTCAATCTTGGAACCTCATATACGTTGTACGTTAACGGGGTACTTGCTACCACGGCCAATACAACACTAAATGATGTCCGTCCAACGGATTCCGGTATGTTTGTCATCAATATAGGGGGGAGTAGTAAAGATGGTAACTCTATAATTCTGGCAAAAACGGGTCCAATCTGATACGTGCTGGTGAGATGATGAAAAGAGACACTCATACTAATGTGCAGGAAGGCGCATCTGTTCTTCCTGTAAAAAACCACGACAACGCATCATCAGAAATGATTGGTTCACTTATCCTTATCGGTCTTTTTGTTGCCGTGTTTGGGATAATTCTCGTGACGATGACCTCTTCATCATCTGATTTTGTGGTACCTGCTGTCGTTATTGAACCTCAGCCCATCACAGAACCGAGCGGTTATTACGTGCTCGATCTCCGTGCGGGTGATACCCTGCTGAGGAATGCAACCCGTATTATTGTTGACGGGAACGACCAGACCAAAAATTTTGCGGATGCCCCTTTTTCTGGCAGTGATTCGCCGGGTTGGCAACAATGGGGTTCGGGAGATTCACTATACCTGAAGTATTTCTTGGATGAAGAACCGAAGGCAGTGCAGGTAATCTATTACAGTCCGGAAGGAAATGGGATTCTTCTCTGGGAGCGGGGTTCGTGGGGTGAAACTGAGAACCGGTTACCCGTAGCAGCATTTTCTGCGAATGTAACGCAGGGGCATTCTCCACTAACTGTTCGGTTTATCGATGAATCGTCAAATGGTATCAATTCATGGCTGTGGGACTTCGGCGATGGTGGTACTTCAACACTTCAAAACCCTTTGCATACCTATGCCTCTCTCGGGGAGTACACTGTCCAGCTGACGGTAAAAAATCAGTATAGTGAAAAAACTCTTATAAAGACAGAATATATTCGCGTATTCGACTTTACCGTCGACTTCAACGCAACACCACGGTCCGGAAAAGAATCACTCCTGGTTACTTTCACCGACCTGACGTCTGGCACGCCCACAGCGTGGGAATGGGACTTTGGTGACGGGAAAACCTCGAACGCCCAACATCCGGTGCACACCTATCAATCCTTTGGTACCTATACCGTGACCCTGAATGCAACGGTCAATGGTG
>CAZBYH010000330.1:0-1521 GCA_964496155.1 uncultured Methanoculleus sp. | reverse complement strand
TTTCACAGATAATCTAATAATCCTTATGTTCTGTTATGTATGAAAGGTTTCCGGGGAATTAGGGAAAATCGTGATGAATTTCTGCCTAATGACGCTCATGTAACAACCTATATACTCTTTTCAGGTCAATATTTCCGCATATGTCTTATCTGGCTAAATCTGATTCAGAGGTCTATGATATTATTGAAATGGAGCGTTCGCGTCAGATCAACGGTCTTGAGCTGATTGCTTCAGAAAATGTAGTATCACGAGCGGTTCTCGAAGCTGTCGGCTCTATTATGACCAACAAGTATGCCGAAGGATATCCGGGTAAACGGTATTATGGCGGTTGTCAATATCACGACATGGTCGAAAACCTTGCGCGCGACCGGCTTTGTGAACTGTATGGTGCTGAACATGCAAACGTACAGGCAGTTTCAGGAAGCCAGGCCAATCAGGCAGTCTACTTCGCGTATATGCAGCACAATGATCTGATGCTGAGTCAGGATCTCGCGCAGGGCGGCCACCTTTCCCACGGGTCACCGGTAAATATCACCGGCAAATGGTATTCCGTCGCCCACTACGGCGTCGACTCAGAAACCGAGACCCTTGACTATGCGGTTATTGCTGAACAGGCACGAAAACAGAAACCAAAGATGATTGTCTGTGGTGCAAGCGCATATCCACGCACCATCGACTTCAAGGCATTCCAGGAGATTGCTGATGAAGTGGACGCCTACTGTATGGCAGATATTGCCCACATTGCGGGCCTCATTGCAGGAGGGGAACATCCCACGTCCGTTGGGGTAACCGATTTCACCACCACCACTACCCACAAAACCCTTCGAGGTCCACGTGGTGGCGCTATCATGTGCAATGAGGAATATGCAAAGGATATTGACCGGTCGGTCTTCCCGGGAATGCAGGGCGGCCCCCTCATGCATGTGATTGCCGGAAAGGCAGTCTGTTTCGGAGAGGCACTGAATCCCGGGTTCAAAGACTATGCAAGGCAGATTGTGAAAAATTCACATGCAATGGCAGAAACAATGCTTGAAGAAGGGTTTGACCTTGTTTCAGGCGGAACTGATAACCACCTGATTCTTCTTGACCTGACAAACCTTGGCATCACCGGTCTCGAAGCAGAAAATGCACTCGGAGATGCAGGAATCACGGTCAATAAAAATACCATCCCCCGCGAAACACGCAGCCCGTTTGTCACCAGTGGTCTCCGAATAGGCACGCCGGCTGTCACCTCACGCGGGATGAAAGAAGACGAAATGAAGCAGATTGCCATCTTTATCGGCCGTGTTCTGAAAGACAAGGACAACACTCAGCTAAAGGCTGAGGTAAAGGCTGAAGTCAAAGCACTTGCTTCCGGCTACCCTCTCTACCCTGATGCAGTATGATAATTGATGGAAAAAAGGTTTCACAGGAGCGTCTCCGCCTTCTGAAAGATAAAATTCGGGAGTCCGGGCTTTCACCCGGACTTGCAACCGTCATCGTCGGTGAAGATCCTGCTTCACAGATGTACGTCCGGATGAA
>CAZBYH010000329.1:0-1524 GCA_964496155.1 uncultured Methanoculleus sp. | reverse complement strand
CGGATTTACGGCTGTTAAGATATACCACTGACTGTTGTTTCATCGTATCACATTCGAGGGATAACTACGATATATTCTTAGATAACGGTATAAATAAATTTGGTTGGATTGAATCAACCCTGTTTCCCTGCAGATATACGGCCGAACCAGCCCCGCATTTGCATGCTGTATTTACCCGTAAATGAACCAATACACGAAGTTATCACCACCATTGCAGCAACCATGGGGACTACAGCGGGAGACCCGTATAATAATGCCAGAAGAATCGAGAATTCTCCTCGTGATGTGGTATCTGCCCAGATATCAATCCCGGAGAGATACCTTCCATGAATGGCCTTTCCTATCATCAGCCCGGAGATGAGTTTGGTGATCACGGCGAGAGCAATCACCGCTGACAGGATGACCAGAGAGGGCATACCGGCAAAGCTGACTGATATCCCGAAAAACACGAAGAATATGACAAGAAATACCTCTCTGAACGGACGGGCAATCACTTCGGCACGGTCTGCTGCGGCAAACGAAATCGCGGAACCAAGAATGATGACAAGGAGACTGTCAGGAACCGATGTGACCTCAGATACCGCAATGGCAAGGAGCACTGCCAGAAATACCACGAGTATCGGAAGTTCATCTTCCCGCGCAAAGAACTCCTTGAGAGGTTCCTGAAGTATTCTTGCGGCGGAAAAGGCGAGTATTGCCGCAATGGAAATAATTCCGATGGTGCGAAACGGTGAGACCTCCTGTGCGGTTAAGAGGATCAAAAGTGCTATCAATGCAATATCCTCAAAAACCATGAGCCAGATGATGGTATCCGATTCCCGAAATCCAAGTTTACGGTTATCAATCAGTGATGAGAGCGCAATAGCGGAACTTGATATGTAGAAAGCTCCGGCAAGTACCACTGCATCAAAGAAGGGCAAATCCATAAGGAGCGCCACTGCAAATCCCGCCGTAAAGTTGATACCGAGATCAATCAATCCGGAAATGACAAATGAACCACGCCGTTTTGCCACCTCACCGGGATGGATATGGAGACCCATCGTAAAGAGGAGAAATAAAAGGCCCATATGGGCAATCCATTTTGAAACCTCAGACTCCTGTACAAGGCCAAAGCCCGCCGTCCCTAACAAGAGCCCGGTAATGATATAGAACGGAATAGGAGGAATAGCATACCGCCTGCAGATTAGTGCCACTATTACACATGCTGCGAGTGCAATGGCGATTTCGTCCATCGCGTTTACTCCATAAACTCTTTTTCAAATGCCTGGATCTGATGTGACTCTCCGATGACAACCACGGCATCACCTTTCATAAATTGAAAGGCAGGGCCTGGATTGACGGTATTATCTCCCTCACGGGAAACCGCAAGAATGGTTACTCCTGTACGGGAGCGGATATTAAGACCCGCGATTGTCTTTCCGGAGAGATTTGCACCGATAATATAGGTATGAACCACGATTCTGAGGTCAGCAAGAGCAGAGAATGCAATCTCCACACCCTCTTCTTCTGCCTCCATAATCGCAC
>CAZBYH010000328.1:0-1529 GCA_964496155.1 uncultured Methanoculleus sp. | reverse complement strand
AAAATATTTGAATATGAAATTTCAAACCAAATCCGGTAAAATCAACAAACACATGATATTCCAATGAAACGGTGATTCACTTCCTTGAACGCGCAAACATTAAAAGAAGAATGGTTCTCAAATATCAGAGGGGATATCCTTGCCGGAACCACCGTTGCACTTGCACTGATTCCTGAAGCAATCGCCTTCTCTATCATTGCCGGCGTTGATCCAATGGTCGGCCTCTACGCCTCATTCTGCATTGCAGTTATAATTGCTGTCACAGGCGGAAGACCAGGTATGATCTCTGCTGCAACAGGTTCGATGGCACTTGTTATGGTCATCCTCGTCCGAGATTTCGGACTTGAATACCTCCTTGCAGCAACTATCCTGACAGGAATACTACAATTTGCCCTTGGTCTTTTGAGAGTGGGCCGGTTTATTTCATTTATCCCGTATTCAGTAGTATTAGGATTTGTAAATTCCCTTGCAATTCTGATATTCCTTGCCCAGATTCCATTTATCATTGGTGCATCGATTCCTGTGTATGCCATGACTGCAGCAACTATCGGAATTATCTGGTTTTTACCCCGCTTCACAAGAGCAGTGCCCGCGCCCCTTATTGCCATTATTGTTATGACGGCAATTGCTATTGGGACGGGGGTAAGCGTCCTGACAGTAGGAGATTTGGGCACAATCACAAAGGCACTCCCTCTGTTTCATCTGCCGATGGTGCCTTTGAGCATAGAAACATTACTGATTATTCTTCCGTATTCTGTAACACTTGTCATTGTAGGCCTTCTGGAATCGCTTCTTACCGCATCAATTATTGATGAAATGACCGGCACAAAAAGTGATAAAAACCGGGAAGTGAAGGGGCAGGGTATTGCAAACTTCATTACCGGTTTTTTCGGGGGCATGGCCGGTTGCGCAATGATTGGCCAGTCTGTCATTAATGTGACATCCGGAGGAAGAGGACGACTATCTTCCATGACGGCAGGGCTTTTCCTGATATTTCTGATAATCGTTCTTGGCGACCTTGTGGCACAGATTCCCATGGCAGCACTTGTTGGGGTCATGATCATGGTTGCTATCGGAACATTTGAATGGCAGTCAGTAAAAGATATTGCCAAAATACCCAAGAGTGACGCATGTATCATGCTTACAACAATTGCCATTGTTGTCTATACCCATGACCTTGCAAAGGGTGTTTTAACCGGCGTTGTCCTTGCTGCCCTTGTAATGGCATGGAAAATGTCAGTCATCTCCGTATCAGGGAGTATAAGGGAAGACGGGGTTAAAATATATGCCGTAAAAGGACAACTGTTCTTTGGAACAATGTCTGCATTCATTGACCTTTTTGATTATGCCGGAGACCCGGAAAAAATTGAGATAGACTTTCAAAATTCCCATATCTGGGATCAGTCTGCCGTTGAGGCAATTTCCCGCGTAATCAACAAATATCAGCAGGAAACAAAGTCCGTTTATGTAACAGGCCTTGATAGTGAAAGCCAGAAAACAATCGACAAGGGCTTTTCCTAAAAAACTGC
>CAZBYH010000327.1:0-1539 GCA_964496155.1 uncultured Methanoculleus sp. | reverse complement strand
GAGTATGCAGGAGTGATTTCCGAGAATGCTCTTAACTACCTCGTTACAGAGATTAACTGACGTATTTTGTCAATTCAGCCCATTTTTTGCCTTTCTCTGTTATTTTGTATCAAATGGCTCTGTCCTTAAATTTCTCTATATGTCTATATAGAATATGACCCATATCCAGAGCTACGTTGATACCTATAAATACATCCGTGAATCCACGATTATCCATGACATTGCCAACCGATGTGACCGAAATATTAGAGAGGATTGCAAAAGATCAGGTGAGTTTTATCCGCCTGCAGTTCTCTGACATTCAGGGATTGCCGAAGAATGTGGCTATTCCTGTTTGCCAGGCAAAAAAAGCTCTTACTGAAGGGATCTCCTTTGATGGTTCATCCATTGAAGGGTTCGCACGCATCGAAGAGTCTGACATGGTCTTAAAACCGGATATCTCAACCTATGCGCTGATACCATGGAGAGGGAGTGAATCCGTGGTTGCACGGTTTATCTGTGATGTGTATCTTCCGAACGGAAAACCGTTCGAAGGTGACCCGCGCTACATCCTCAAAAAGACCCTTGCAGAAGCAGAAAAGATGGGATATTCCTTTAATACCGGCCCTGAACTTGAGTTCTTCCTCTTCCGGCTGGATGAAAATGGGATGCCCACCACGGTATCTCAGGATGTCGGTGGCTACTTTGACCTTGCACCGGCGGACTTAGCTGAGGATGTCCGTGCGCAGATTGTTCTTGCGCTTACTGATATGGGGTTTGAGATTGAAGCCTCCCACCACGAGGTGGCTGACAGCCAGCATGAAATTGACTTTAAGTACGGGGGCGCGCTGAAGACTGCGGACAATGTCATCACGTTTAAGTATGCAACAAAATCCATTGCGCTCAGAAACGGGCTGAATGCAACGTTCATGGCAAAGCCAAAGTATGGCATTAATGGCAGCGGAATGCATGTCAATGCATCACTCTTCAGGGACGGAAAGAATGCATTCTATGATCCTGAGGCTCCGCTTCAGCTCTCAGAAATATGTCAGCAGTTCATTGCCGGTGTCCTTCTCCATATACGGGCCATTACCCGCATTGCCAATCCAACGATTAACTCCTACAAACGGCTGGTGCCCGGGTATGAAGCGCCGGTGTATGTAAGCTGGAGTGCACAGAACAGAACAGCTCTCATTCGTGTGCCTTCCCCGCGGGGGAACAGTACCCGTATGGAACTCAGGAGTCCTGACCCCACCTGTAACCCCTACCTGACCTTTGCGGCAATCCTTGCTGCAGGTATGGATGGAATAAAAAAACAGCTTACTCCCCCTGCAGGAGTGAGTCAGAACATCTATGAGATGACTGATGAAGAACGCAGTAAGGCAGGTATCGATACCCTTCCCGGCGATTTGATCACGGCAAACCAGTATCTTTTGGAGGACTCTCTTATCTGTCAGGTGCTGGGAGAGCATGTGGTCAATGGGCTCAACAGCATTGCACAGATGGAGTGGGATGCATTCCGGACGGCGGTTCATCCCTGGGAAGTTGAACGCTATCTGG
>CAZBYH010000326.1:0-1543 GCA_964496155.1 uncultured Methanoculleus sp. | reverse complement strand
CGACCACGCCGAATGCGGTTGAGGCCACATATCCGACGGCAATGCCACAGAGAATCGGGATTAGCTTGAGCCACCCTTTTGCAAAGAGGAAGATAGCCATTGTTGTCACAAGTGAGATGCCTGCGATGATGAGGGCTGTTTCAACCGGGATAACCTGTATGCCACCTGCCATGCCGAGCGCCATGGAGACCGCTATTGGTGCAAGGGAGAGACCAATGACCGCAATCACCGGGCCGACGACAATCGGCGGGAAGATGCGTTTGACGGCTCCCACACCGAAATACCGCACGCAGAAACTGAGCAAAACATAAAAAAGACCTGCAAAGGCAAGACCACAGAGTGTTGAAGGGATGCCCCATGTTGCAACGCCAAAGGTGATCGCCGGAATGAACGCAAAGGACGATGCCAGAAAAATGGGCACTTTAAACCGGGTAATTATCTGGAAGATAAGGGTGCCCACACCAGCCGTAAAAAGTGCGACACCGGCATCAAGCCCGGTTAAAAGAGGCACCAGCACCAGTGCGCCGAATGCAACAAAAATAATCTGGAAGCCGCCGAAGACCTCCCGAACTCCAAATTCACCTAATCCAATATTCATTTTTTCTGTCCCTGAATGCGAATCATCATCGAGCTACGATATGGTAAAAATGGATGTGCATAATATTAGAGCTACTATGGTGTGCTCTGCCTGTTCTGCCGCGAAATCGGTATTTTATCCCGTATCTGTCTCATTTTGGATTAACGGGAACCGTCATGCAGCGTTTTCCATATTCCATGATGCCGATAAGTGCAACACCCACAATCGTGAAGAGGATGGCAGACATTCCGAATCCCCCTCCTTCGGTGATGACATTTACGAGCATTCTTGTAGAGCCAAGCATCAGTCCGGTGAGAAATGCGAGCATTATCGCGTGATGCTCGCGGAGGAGGTACTGCAGTGTCCGGGAGAACGCGAGCAGTCCGATGACTCCGCCGACCATGTAGGTGATGAGCTCCGGAAGAGCGATGGTGTGTATGGCATTCAAAAGATATTCATACTGATTTAAAAGGAGCGTAATATATGCGCCCGAGATGCCGGGCAGGATCATTGCGCAGAGGGCAATGGCACCTGTTACAAAGAGCATCGGAAGAGAATGGCCGAGGGATGTGGGATTTAAACCTGCAATAACAAATCCGACGCCAAATCCGACGATGAGAAATGCAATGATGTCTGCTCCCCGCCGTTTGATCTCGGTGAATATGAGCACTGAGGATGCAAGGATGATACCAAAGAAGAGTGCATAGGTCTCAACCGCATAGGTCTCAAGAAGAAAAAGGACAATCTGGGACATAATAAGGGCCGCCACACCAATGCCTGCGATTAGGGTGGCCATAAAAAACGGGTCTACTGCACGCACGCCGTCCCAAAACTCATTTTTCTCTCCTTTGATAAGGTGTTTCAGGGTCTGTATTTTGATATTACCAATGGCATTGATGAGCCGCTCGTAAATGCCGGTAATCAGTGCCATCGTCCCCCCGGAGACGCCGGGGATGATATCTGCGG
>CAZBYH010000325.1:0-1543 GCA_964496155.1 uncultured Methanoculleus sp. | reverse complement strand
ATATATTCCATATTGCATATCAAAAGGGAACAGCATTATATATCAGAAACGGATATACTAACGCGTACGGAGCGATTGTAGTGGCACTGGAAATTGATGAGAGTAAACGGGAGCTGTCACGGGTAAAAGGGCTTCTCAAAAATGAACCGAGGGGACTTTCTATCACAGATATCTCACGGATTCTCAATATGAACCGAAATTCTGTTTCAAAATATCTTAATATGCTTCTTGTCTCAGGCCATGTCGATATGCGGTCTGTGGGGGTTGCCAAGGTCTATTTTCTCTCTCAGAGAGTTCCCATCTCTGCTATGCTTGACTTTTCCTCTGACTGTATCATCGTTCTGGATGCAGATCTAAAGATAGTTCAGCTTAATGACAATTATGTTGATTTCTCCGGGTACTCGCGTGATGAGCTTATTGGCACATCGGTTCTTGACCGCAAACTTCCCGTTTTGACCGACGCCATTGATCCACATATCTTTGAGGAGGTGCTCCGCGGCCAGGATCTTTCCCGTGAACTCTGGTGGGAGGCAGACGGTGAGGACTTTTCATTTTTGATCAAGATGATCCCCACGGTCTTTGACGATGGTCAGCCGGGTGCAACCGTGATCCTTGAAAACATTACTGACCTGAAACACACAGAACTGGAGCTTAAATATGCCCTTGCAGAGAAGGAAGAGCTCTTAAACGAGATTCATCAGAGGATCAGAAATAACCTGCAGGTGATCTCAAGCCTCATCAATCTTCAGACATCAGAGGTGAAAGACCCGGATGCACAACGAATTGTGCAACAGACGCAGAGTAGAATTGAGGCCCTTGCGCTGGTGCACGATAATCTCCATAACTATCCCGACCACATGCATATCGCGGTGGAGGATTATGTGAATGAACTGGTAGGGTCACTCTTTGTCACGTATCGGGTGCCGACGGATCGGATTCGCTACAGTGTCAACGCACCCGGCGTCCTTATCGGGCTCGATACCGCAGTCTCTTTTGGTTTGATTGTCTCTGAACTGGTTACCAATGCAATCAAACATGCCTTCCCGGACGGACGGGAGGGACATGTAGCCATCACGATTGTGAAAGATGACGGAAACCGCGTTGTTGTCTCGGTAAAAGACAATGGCATCGGCATTGGTGATCAATACCGCTCAGGTGGTGAGAGTTCCATCGGACTGACGCTGGTCTCCACGCTGGTTGACCGGCAACTGAATGGGACGATGGAGATATCAAACAAAAACGGGACAGGTTATATGATTCAGTTTATTGAACGGGATGAGAAACCGGGCGCATTGGCGAAGGAGTACTGACACATGGAGAAACGCATGCGGGTACTGGTTGTCGAAGACGATGCAATCATCGGTATGGATATTGAGTATCGGGTAAAGAAGCTGGGGTATGAGGTTTGCGGCGTTGCAGATACCGCAGCAGAGGCACTGGATATCGCCTCCCGAACCCATCCCGACATTGCACTCATGGATATCCGTCTCAGAGGAGAGGTGGATGGGATTGAAGCGGCCCGGATGCTCAGGGACACCCTTTC
>CAZBYH010000324.1:0-1551 GCA_964496155.1 uncultured Methanoculleus sp. | reverse complement strand
TAATGCTGGCACTCGGTGGCAATTTTTTGGATTAGTAAGTCACACCAGGCTAAATTCGGTAAAGTCTGACCCCCTATTGGTATCAGGATTGCTGTTTCTTTTTAACGGAGATGCCATTATCACTACAGAATTTTGAGATGAGCGTGATAAACACGTCACCATACGTTTCCCATTTTGCGACACCGACTCCTTTAATATTCAGGAATTCATCCTTTGTCCGCGGATAAAAGGCCGCCATTTCAATAAGAGATGGGTCAGTAAAAACCATATATTTCGGAAGTCCGGCACATCGGGCAACGTCATCTCTTTGTATCCTGAGGAGGGAAAAGAGGGACTGGTTGAACCGGATGCCTGAGAGATCCTGTTTCGGTGCACCATGGACTATTTTTCCACTCTTTTTTGGTTTACTGAGGAAAACAGGGGCATCCTTCTGGGACTTAAGATACGCCCACCCTTCGTCCGTCAGGGAAATAACGGGATATTTCCCGCGTGACCGTTTAAGATATCCCTGAAAAATGAGATCCCCAACCCATTCATTCACCTGACTCTCGGAGATTTCGATAAGAGAACCAAATGACCTTGGCTTTTGCGAGTAAGGCCCTTCAAACTCTCTGTTCTGCTTACCACAAAGAATATTGACAATCTTTTTCTGTCCGATTTGTCCGTTCACTTCCCGAACACAGAGGAATATTTTTCGTGCATATGCCCCTGCATCACATTTGCCGGTATCTTTTCGGCAGTTGTCGCACAATCCACAGTTTATTTCAGGATATTTTTCGCCAAAATAGGTTAGGAGCGTATGCCTCCTGCATATCGGGGATTCACAAAATCGCGTTAAATTGTAGAGTTTCTGCTTCTGAACTTCTTTGTATTTATCATCTCCATCAGATTTGTTGATAAGCCAGAGGTGTTTTGCTAAGTCGCCCCTGTCATAGAACAGGATGCAATCACTTGGCATGCCATCTCTCCCGGCCCGCCCGGTCTCCTGATAGTATGATTCAATGTCTTTGGGCATTTCATAATGCAGAACAAATCGGATATCCGGTTTATCAATACCCATCCCAAAGGCAATCGTCGCACAGATAATCTTTGTTTCATCCCGGACAAAGGATTCCTGAGTTCTTCTGCGGACACCCTCATCGAGACCCGCATGATACGGGAGGGTGAAGTGTCCCTGATTTTGTAGATGAAGGGCAAGTTCTTTTGTACTCTTTCGGGAAAAGCAGTATATGATGCCAGATTCATCACGATGTGAATCCAGATAGTTTGTTATCGCCTGGGTAGGATTGCCGGATTCGCGAATCTCATAATACAGATTTGTACGGTTAAATGAACCGACAAGCACACACGGATTTTTCAGGTTCAGTTGTTTGACAATATCGTCTTTTACTTCACGGGTGGCAGTGGCAGTCACTGCGATGACCGGGACATGCGGCCAGATCTCTTTTATCATCCGGAGTTTCCGGTAATCCTTCCGAAATTCATGCCCCCACCGGGAGATGCAATGGGCTTCATCGATTGCGACAAGGGAGAGCGGAAGATCTTTGATCA
>CAZBYH010000323.1:0-1555 GCA_964496155.1 uncultured Methanoculleus sp. | reverse complement strand
GGGGACTCCCATGTTCGAGGATCTCCATTGCTTTTTTGTGGTCTTCCTCTTGATCGGGGATAATGTCGTTCTGGGAAGACAAGGTGCTCGGCAGGGAAGGGGTACGCGGTGCAGGGGGAATGTCCCCCGGTGATTCTTTTGCACCGGTGGACGGTTTCGTGTTATCTTTCCCCACCTGTTCTTTCATCGCAGCCCATTCGGGATCATACATCCCCCGGAGTTCCTGCCACCGCTGCGTTCCGCCGCCACAGGAATTGTGGTGGCATCCGGCAAAGATGGCCCCGTTTGAAAACTGGATGGCAAAAGCGCCGTCCGTGTGTGCGGATGAGAACGGACATTCTGCCAGTGAGAAGAGCGTGCCTCCCTGCCAGAGTTGTTCTGTTCTCACCGCGATCTGGTGTTTGTTAAGCCATCGTTTGAGGTCAAATGATCCCCGGCGACGGCCCTTGTCTTCAGCGGGAGGTGAACGGGGAATTGAATCCGCGAGTGTCTGGAGCATCTCATCTGGCACGATTACGCATTCATCTGGTGCAGAGATGATACGGGCCATCCGGTGGGGGCGTTCTACGGTGTTGTCGCCCTTGCAGGCGGTTGTGCCGTAGCATTTCCAGATGCGGCCCGCGTTGAAGTTTGCCGTGTCGCAGTGGACGATGTCATCTGAAAAGATAGCATCAAGCACGGTGAGGCAGTCTTTTACCAGCCGCAGGGATTCGCCATCGTTTGCAAGGTCAATTGCGTAGAGGAGGTGGGCACCGTTTCCGGAGTCAGCCATTACTGGTGCGGGAAATCCCCTCTCGGTGAGCCACGCAGCCACGGTTTCGGCCCGTTCGATGGCAGCGGTATGCTCGTCATCGGTTGCCGATACTCCGCTCGGTCGAACGGGGTCAAAGTCAATCGGGAGCCATTGGCGGCGAATGATATCTGCATCTGCAGTGGTGGAATCCGTCTTTGAGAGGCGTTTCACCCGGTTCGCCCGGCGGGATAGGAGTGCGGGGTTCACCTCGTTTAGGGTGACATACACCCCGGCGACATCACGGAGAGCGTCAAGCGATTTTGCCCGGTCGGCGAGTGCATCAAAGTCACTGAAGTAGCCGCTGTGCACGCCGCCGTCGCCTAAGGCACGGAGTTCAACCACGGTTCCCGCGGGAAAAAGGAGGGAGAGGGCCTTTTGGATCTCATCAATGTCTGCGGTCATGCGAGACCTCCAAACCCTTGGGTGTTGTCAGGCATTGCCGGGAAGAGGGGGCAGGAAACGGCCTCACCGCGGGCCACCTGCTGGAAACTGATGAAGGGAACGGAAAAGTAGCCCGCCCGTGTTATGACGAGTACGGCCCGACCGGAGGCATGGACGGCGATGTGTCCATCGATCACTGATGTGATCATGACTGCGCCTCCGGGGCAGGTTGTCTCCTTGGTTCGCGAGAGGGGAACACTCTGCCCGTAGAAAAGGAGAGTGTGGATGTCATTTCGGGTGAGGTGGTAGGTTTCTTCTGAGATGGAAAGGGAGATGCCCCCGCACCGGGCAAGAGAGAGGGTGCCGGGATCATTGTGCATC
>CAZBYH010000322.1:0-1557 GCA_964496155.1 uncultured Methanoculleus sp. | reverse complement strand
GCTTCCGGAGAAATGCCTTTATTTCCCGACAGTTATGACACTGCGGTGTCGAATAGACGGTGACGGTTTTTGTTGTATGCCAGGTCTTCTCGATGAACGCCTCACGCCCGGAATATTTCTTGTATCTCCCATATGCGCCGGGGTTTTTCGTTGCATAATTCTGGTGGTATTCTTCGGCAGGGTAGAATGTTGTGTATGGCAGGATTACGGTTGCTACGGGTTTCTTAAACTTCCCGGAATCGTTTAGAGCCTTCTTAGAGAATTCTGCCGCCTGTTTCTGTACTTCATCATGGAAGAAGACTGCTGTCCGGTATTGGGAGCCCTTGTCTGCAAACTGACCCACATCGTCAGTCGGATCAATCTGCGTCCAGAACACATTCAGGAGTGTAACGTACGAGACCGTATCAGGAGAATAGGTGACCTGCACTGCCTCGATATGTTCCGTTTTCCCGGAAGATACCTTGTCGTACGTTGCATCTTCCTTCGTTCCTCCGGCATACCCGGCCACCGCAGAAATAACACCCTCAACCTGTTGAAATGGCAGTTGCATGCACCAGAAGCATCCGCCGGCAAATGTTGCCTTCATCTGTTTCTCGGTCTCCATGATCCCTCCTAATTCAGTTACTCAATGATTTTCCAGTATTGATAAGTTTCGCACCGGGCCATGGGATTCGGGGACAGGCAACCTCTGTCCCACAGCGCCACAATCGTTTATGAAACCCAGTTTTGTGTATCAAAGTACTGCGTTCACAAACGTATCGAAACCAACCCGCTCGATTGTTGCACCCAGACGTTCAGGTGTCACCCCGTTCTCCCGGTAGAATGCGATGACCTTCCTTGTCAGCGCGATTGCCTGATCCTCCGTCAGACCTTCTGCGAATTCCCGACCCGTTTTTGGTGTACCTCCCCCTTTACCGCCAACGACTGCATTGAACCCGTCAACGGTGCCGTAGAATCCGAGGTCTTTCATCCGGGAATCACTGCAGCAGTTTGAACAGCCAGAAATGCCCATCTTGAACTTCGCCGGAGCCGGTTTGCCGTAAAACTCCTTATCGAGGGCGAGTCCGAGTCCTGGGCTGTCCTGTTTGGCTTGTTTGCATGCCCGCGTCCCCGGGCACATCTGAATGCTCCGGATGGTCATTCCGATGGCCTTGGAACTATCGGTAAACTCGGCCCACGCATTGTCGAGATCCTCTTCCTGTATGCCGATGATAATAATGCGCTGGGCACCAGTGAGTTTCACGTATTTGGCACCGTATTTCTCCGCTACGTCTGCAATTTTTCTCAACAATGCAGGATCTGCAAAACCACCAGGTATATGGGGATGAATTGCGAACGTTTCCAAGTCTCTCTGAACAATCGCCCCTTTTTCAGGTATATTTTTCTTAGCCATATCTTTCAGATCTCCAATAAAATAAGAGAATAATTGACGGTTTAATATAAAGACCTGATGGTTATAATCATCCAGTATCATTCCCATTCACCCTTTCGGCAAGAGTGACAGCACTCAAAACCACGGGAGACGCAAAAGGAGAAGAGGGCATTGCAGACAGCAAA
>CAZBYH010000321.1:0-1563 GCA_964496155.1 uncultured Methanoculleus sp. | reverse complement strand
ATGTTGTTGCACTGAAACGTGCAGTAGCGTTCCGCCGGTTCAACAGTGATGTTGCACACAAGCGCGGCCTGAAGGGTTGGGACGCCGGCCGGTATCCCGTCAAGGCATCCCTATGCTTCATAACCCTGATCAAATCGGTGGAGAAGAACGCAGAATACATGGGTCTTGATACAGAAAACCTCATCATTGACCATATTTCAACCAACCGCGGTCGCAAGATGCGAGGCATCTTCCCCCGCGCAATGGGACGCGCCACACCGAAGATCGCAGAGTCCGTCAATATTGATATTGCAGTGAAGGAGGCCTGAACATGGGAATCGAGAAGAGATTTGTAGCAGATGGTATCCGCGAAGCACGTGTACAGAATTATCTTCAGAAGGAACTGAAGCGTGCAGGCTACGGCGGTATGGAGATTATCCGAACCCCTCTCGGCACTCAGATCACCATCTGGGCTGAAAAGCCCGGTATTGTCATTGGAAAGGGCGGCAAAGTGGTACGCCAGCTGACCGCTGACCTCCAGAATGATTATGGTATCGAGTCCCCGCAGATTGAAGTCCAGCAGGTGGATGAGCCAAGTTTCAATGCCCAGATTATGGCAGAGAGACTTGCAAACTCACTCGAGCGTGGCTGGTATTTCCGCAAGGCAGGGAACAGTGTTCTCCGCCGTGTGATGGAGTCCGGTGCACTCGGCTGTGAAGTGGTCCTTTCCGGGAAGCTCACGGGTGCCCGTTCACGTGTCCAGAAGTTCACTGAGGGCCATGTAAAGCACTCCGGTGAACCATCGGTGACAATCGTCGACCGCGGATTTGCCCTTGCAGTGAAAAAGCTTGGCACCATTGGTGTTCAGGTGAGTATCATCCCGCCGGGTGCACGTCTGCCTGACACCTTTGAGGTGCTCGAACCTCAGCCTGTTGCTCCTGAAGAGCGGGCATATGAAGGTGCAGATATCGATGAGGATATCATTGGAACAGAAATTGACGCTGAACTCGCCGCCGCTGAGGACGTTCCCGTACAGGAGGAATTCTGATTATGGCAATCTTTCGTGCAGCAGAAGTCGCTGAATTCAATGATATTGAACTCCAGGAGCAGCTTGCTAAGCTCAGGCTTGAACTGGTTGAGAACAACGGAAAAATAAGTGCCGGAGGCGCACCGGAGAATGCCGGACGCATCCGTGAAATCCGGAAAACAATTGCCCGGATCAGCACTGAGCAGAACAAGCGACGCAACGCCTGATTCTCACTTCAGGCCATAAGGAAACACATATGATCACCGCACAAAACATCTGCCGGCATGAACTCATCGGGCTTCCGATACGGGTTCATGCAACATCTAACCGCGCCCAGGCCGGTATCACCGGTGTGGTCTGCGGCGAGTCCCGACAGATGATTGATATCTGTGTGGGTGATCGCACCCTCCGGGTTGCAAAGAAGTGTGCGACCTTTGATCTGCACCTTCCCGATGATACCCTCGTACGGGTTGATGGGTCGGTGCTGATTATGCGGCCTGATAGAAGAATTAGCATGCGAATCAGAAACTGAGGTAAATAATGGCTAAAAACACAGG
>CAZBYH010000320.1:0-1574 GCA_964496155.1 uncultured Methanoculleus sp. | reverse complement strand
GCGGCGACGGGGATGAGCTCTTCCGTTATTTTATGAGCGGAAGCCATGGGTTTGAGCATCACAACAATATCCGTGATTTCATGAATGATCGGCGTGTCTTTGAACCACGCCTGTATGAAGAGGCATGCGCGGTATACGAAGAAGTTAAAGTATCATTATTGAACCTCTATCCCGGAGTGAAAGAAACTCTCACGCTTCTTGCGGATGCCGGTGTATCTATGGGAATTGTCACCGATGCAGAGAGCAGTCAGGCAGAAAAACGGCTCGCCGCAACCGGACTCAGGGATTATTTTACCGGTGTCATGACGCCGGATCAGTCAGGTGTCAGAAAACCAAAGCCTGAGATATTTCATGCGGCCGCAGCCATTCTGAAGTGCAACGTCCATGAGGCATGGCTCGTCGGCGACAGCCCGAAACGGGAGATTGAACCCGGCAATCTGTTGGGCATGACAACTGTCTATGCGAAATACGGCGACTGGATTGGCATTCCCTATCCCCGAATACAGCCGCACTATACCCTGCAGTCTTTCAGTGACCTGCAGGGCATCATGCACCTGAATAAATAATTACTTGAGAGGAAAGGGTTCCTTTCCTTCAGAATAAGGCAGTGCGTGCCCGGCAATTACCACTGGTGCATCCGAATGGGCAATCTTTGCAAGCACCACTTTTTTTCCCACGGCAGTCATGGCAAATACCGGGACTGCCTTGCCTCCCTGCAAAAGGGCCTTTTTTCCGGCAATCTCATACATCGCACGAGACGCACAGGGAAATATTAGATCACAGGATGCCGCATATTTCTCTGCATCCTCAATATTTGTGCCGGTGGTATGCACCGCGACAATACAGGCGAAAGGATATGCCCTGCGAATGGAAACCGCCTCATCTGCCGAGGCGGTTGTCACGGCAGGTGCATGAAACCCGTTCTCAAGCGCTTCCCGGACACCGTTTTCCGCATTGAGCGCTGCATCATGAGGAGATACGACAATTCCCCCATGCGTACCAATACGCTCGATCACCGCAGGAATCGGCGTGGTTGAAACGAGCCCCGACATCTTTCCTCCGATGCCCTGAATAAGACGGGGCGTGGTGGCAATGACCGTTCCTGCCCCATCACAGGCAATCACCGCCGCATCGATGATACCGCATCTAAGAGCGGTGGAGAGCAGTTCTGATGCACCAAAAAGCACGAAATCGTCATCTGATTCCACCTGACGGTCAGGCGTGCACATGCCAAATGTTGCAATCCGCCCTTCAATATTACGCCGGATCTCTTCTTCAGTAAATGTTCGAACCGGCTCACGGAAGCGTGCTGCAAGGGGGCAGGACTCTATACAGGCGGGCCCGACTGAGACGACCCGTCCTTCCCTGACAACAACCCGTGCCCGTCCGGCTGCCTCGATAATATGCTCATCTCCCTGAGTCATCACACTAATGCGTATTGCCCCTCCCAATAATAATGGTAACTGTTCAGGTCCCTTTCAAACAATCTTTTAATATTGACCATCTTTTTGGACTCTGGTTTTAGAAAATAAGGCCATAAAACCGTTTGATCCTAATACTATGAGAGATATAAA
>CAZBYH010000319.1:0-1576 GCA_964496155.1 uncultured Methanoculleus sp. | reverse complement strand
ACCATAGACCGTAGTCACATAGGTGCTGTTACTGAGGAATATATCAACCTCAGCGCCCGGTGCGCTGAAATACTCCGATATATTATCTTCGTGAAGACGGAAGATCTCATCAGGAGTCAGAATATCCTTTGGGTCAACAGGCACATAGGGAATCGTCTCTGACCACTCATACTCGCTCCAGCCCCGCTCAGTATAAATGAGAACAACCGTCCGTGTTTCGTTTCCCGGTTGTGCAAATAGTGCCCATGACATAGCACGCCCGTCCCCGGTTATCTGATTACCCCGCACGGCAAGAACAGACTGATTACGAAATGAGACCATCCCTTCACTCTGGCTAATACTGAGATCAGCCAGTGCTTCATCGAGGGTCACTCCTATGCATGGCTCATCGGGAATGCCCAGGCCAAATGTCTGGGAATGCCCCTCTGAAAATATTGAATCCCCCCACACACAGCCACAGCAACATACCGCAGCCACTAATAGCAGAAGAAGTCCCCCCCCATATTTATTCATAAAGAAAGTCTCCCGTAATGAAATTTAGTGATACCGGCTAATAAATATTGATATGACTTCCGATAATTCAATATCTTTTCGAATTGACGCGCAATTAAAAATTACTGAATAATTCAGGGAAAATTGTCGAAAAAAATAATTATTTGAGTGAATGAAGCACAAGACCGCTCAGGAGTTTTGGTTCAAACCACGTGGACTTCGGAGGCATCACGCCGCCGTCATCAGCAATGCCCAGCACGTCATCCACATGGACAGGCTGCATCGAGAATGCAAGTATACACTCACCCGAATCCACACGGGCCTGCAGGTCACGCAGGGGCCGTGCGCCGCCCAGATACTCCAGACGAGGATCACCACGCGGGTCAGTGATACCAAGCATCCCTTCCAGAACCGTCTTCTGGAGAACAGAGACATCCAGTGAGGCAATCCGGTCTGCTGCTGCGTTTACCGGGCAGGAGAGCTCATACCAGACACCGGCCATATACATGTGCATTACGTGAACAGGCTCTGCCGACTCAGTGAGTGGCGGGATACAGAATACGGTATCCTCAATCTCACCGTATGGCTTAATCGTAAACATTTCAGAGAGTTTGGCCATGAACGTCTCAGGAGTATACTCTCCCAGATCCCGCACCAGCCTGCTGTAACCATGAATTTTTACCCGGTTCTCAGCAAAGATGACCGCCATGAATCGTTCGGATTCAGGTGTGAGTCTTTCTTCCTCACTGCGTTTATCGGCAACATTGATCGAGGATTTGGCACGGTGATGCCCATCTGCGATGTAAAAGGCATCAACACTGGCAAACATTTCCTGCAGGGTAGCGATTGCTTCTGCATCCGCAATACGGAATACCTCATGCACCGCACCGGCATTCTTTGCGACGCCGTCGGGCACACCTTCCGGAATCAGGGAGGCGATATAGGGGAATATCTCTCCGGGATCACGGTAGAGAAGAACAACAAGACCTGTGTGCATATTGGTTGTGTCGATATGACGCGTCCGGTCTGCTTCCTTGTCGTAGCGGGTATGCTCATGGCGTTTAATGCGATTGTTCCGGTAATC
>CAZBYH010000318.1:0-1579 GCA_964496155.1 uncultured Methanoculleus sp. | reverse complement strand
GCGGCGACGGGGATGAGCTCTTCCGTTATTTTATGAGCGGAAGCCATGGGTTTGAACATCACAACAATATCCGCGATTTCATGAACGATCGGTGTGTCTTTGAGCCACGCCTGTATGAAGAGGCATGCGCGGTGTATGAAGAGGTGAAAGTATCATTATTGACCCTCTATCCCGGCGTGAAAGAAACCCTCACGCTTCTTGCGGATGCCGGTGTATCCATGGCGATTGTCACCGATGCAGAGAGTAATCAGGCAGAGAAACGGCTCGCTGCAACCGGACTCAGGGATTATTTTGTAGGGGTCATGACACCGGATCAGGCAGGCGTCAGAAAACCAAAACCGGAGATTTTTCATGCGGCCGCAGCTATTTTGAAGTGTAACGTCAATGAGGCGTGGCTCGTTGGTGATAGCCCGAAACGCGAGATTGAACCCGGAAATCTCTTAGGCATGACAACTGTCTATGCAAAATACGGCGACTGGATTGGCATTCCCTATCCCCGGATACAACCGCACTATACCCTGCAATCCTTTAGTGACCTACAGGAGATCACGCACCTGAAAAAATAGTTATTCAAGAGGAAAGGGCTCCTTTCCTTCAGAATAGGGCAGTGCATGCCCGGCAATCACCACCGGCGTATCGGTATTTGCAATCTTTGCAAGCACCACTTTTTTTCCCGCGGCAGTCATGGCAAATACCGGAACTGCTTTACCTCCCTGCAAAAGAGCCTTTTTTCCGGCAATCTCATACATTGCACGCGACGCACACGGGAATATCAGGTCACAGGAGGCCGCATATTTCTCTGCATCCTCACCATTTGTGCCGGTGGTATGCACCGCCACAATAAAGGCAGAAGGATATGATCTGCGGATCGAAACCGCCTCATCTGCAGAGGCGGTTGTCACGGCGGGTGCATTGAATCCATTCTCAAATGCCCTCCGAACCCCATTTTCCGCATTGAGTATTGCGTCATGAGGAGAGGCAACGATTCCTCCCAGTTTATCAATTCGCTCGATCACCGCAGGAATCGGCGTGGTTGAGATTAGACCCGACATCTTTCCTCCGATTCCCTGAATAAGACGGGGCGTGGTGGCAATAACCGTTCCCGCTCCATCGCAGGCAATCACCGCCGCGTCGATGATGCCAGAGCGTTGAGCGTTAGAAAGCAGTTCTGATGCACCAAAAAGCACAAAATCATCATCTGATTCCACCTGACGGTCAGGTGTACATATGCCAAACGATACAATACGGCCCTCAATATTGCGCCGAATCTCCTCTTCACTAAATGTTTTGACCGGCTCACGAAAGCGTGCTGCAAGTGGACAGGACTCTATACGGGCAGGCCCGACTGAAACAACCCGTCCATTCCTGACAACAACCCGTGCACACCCGGCCGCCTCGATAATATGTTCGTCGCCCTGAATCATCACACTAAAACGTATTGCACCATGTTATAAATCTTTTTTGGTTCTCCAAAGACTACACGTCGCCCTGAATCATCACACTAAAACGTATTGCACCTTTCAATAATAATGAAGACGAATGGAACAGGAGAACATGAAAGAGATCAATCCCGTGGAGA
>CAZBYH010000317.1:0-1581 GCA_964496155.1 uncultured Methanoculleus sp. | reverse complement strand
CCTTTCCGGCTTGTGACGGTTGAACCGGAGGATGCCGTGATCATCACTAAGGACACCATCATTGAGTTCTCTGAGAAACCGGCAACCGGTTTTGACGGATTTCGTGAGATCAGTTATGAGGATGTCGGAGGGCTGAAAAATGAGCTGAAGAATGTCAGGGAAACCATTGAACTCCCCATGCGTCACCCGGAACTGTTCCGGAAACTCGGTATTCAGCCTCCGAAAGGTGTCCTCCTCTATGGGCCTCCTGGAACCGGGAAAACCCTGATTGCACGGGCTGTTGCAAATGAGAGCGGCGCACATTTCATCTCAATAGCAGGACCTGAAGTTCTCTCTAAATATTATGGGGAAACGGAACAACGCCTCCGGGAGATCTTTGAAGAGGCGGAGGACAATGCACCGTCGGTTATCTTTATCGACGAACTTGATTCCATTGCTCCCCGTCGTGAGGATGTGACTGGTGAAGTTGAACGCCGGATGGTTGCTCAGCTTCTGACCATGATGGACGGCCTGGAGGAGCGGGGACAGGTGCTTGTCATTGGCGCAACAAATCGCCTTGAAGCCATTGACCCGGCACTTCGGCGGCCCGGACGATTTGATCGGGAGATCGAGATCGGTGTTCCCGATGAGGGCGGACGTCTTGAGATCCTTAAAATCCACACGCATGGCATGCCGCTTGAAGGAGAAGTGAATCGTATTTTGATGGAAGAGGCTCTGATTGCGATTCCTGATGAACAACGTGAAGAGGAACAAAAACGGTATGAACTGGTGGTTGAGGAGATTGAGAATCAACGGGCACGCCTGCTTCAGACCCTTTCCTCCCGTACCAATGGGTTTGTAGGGGCAGATCTCCAGTCACTGGCAAGAGAGGCGGCAATGCGTGCACTCAGGCGGTATCTGCCGGAAATTGACCTTGAAAAGGATGAAATTTCCTCTGAGCTTCTGAAGAAGATGGAGGTGACGTCACGTGATTTTGCTGATGCACTCCGGGAAGTGGGTCCCAGTGCAATGCGGGAAGTGCTCATTGAGGTGCCGCATGTGACCTGGGATGACATTGGAGGGCTGGAACGTGAGATTGAAGAGGTGCGGGAAGCGGTTGAATATCCACTGACCCAGCCTGAGCGGTTCCTGAATTTAGGCATTGAACCCCCGAACGGCGTTCTCTTGTACGGCCCTCCCGGCACCGGAAAGACCCTTATTGCAAAGGCAGTGGCACATGAAAGCGGAGCGAACTTCATCCCCGTCCGCGGACCGCAACTGCTTTCAAAATGGGTTGGCGAGAGCGAACGTGCTGTCCGTGAGGTTTTCCGCAGGGCACGACAGGTGGCTCCGTCGATTATATTTTTTGATGAACTGGATGCCATTGCACCTGCACGCTCCGGGCAGGAGAACCATGTGATCGAGAGTGTTGTCAATCAGATTCTGACAGAATTCGATGGACTGGAGGATATGACGGGGGTTGTGGTGATGGGTGCCACCAACCGGCCCGATATCATTGACCCCGCCCTGATGCGTGCGGGCAGGTTTGACCGTCTTGTTGCAATCCATGAACCAGATAAAAATGGCCGTTTCCAGATATTG
>CAZBYH010000316.1:0-1587 GCA_964496155.1 uncultured Methanoculleus sp. | reverse complement strand
GTATTCCTTGATTTTGGTGTTCGCCAGGCAGATTTTGTGTCAATAGGGAAACTGGACCGTGTTCTTGCAAGAGGTACAGAGAGATACAAGAATGTGATCATCGACGAGGCACACCGGTTTAGAAACGAGATGACACAAGGCTACGAGAACCTGTACAAAATCTGCAGAGGCAAACGGGTCATCCTCGTTACCGCAACACCTCTCAATAACACCCCAAATGATATTCTGAGTCAGATCAAGCTCTTCCAGAATGCCAAGAAATCCACTCTTCCAAATCCAAAGGTGCAAAACCTTCAGCGGTATTTCAGCACTCTCCAGGGACGGCTGGATCCACTGGATCGTCAGCGGGACCGAGAAGAGTATATGAAGGTCATAACGGAAAATGCTGAGGATATCCGTGAGAACGTGCTTCATTACCTCATGGTTCGGCGCACACGCTCAAGCATTGCCAAATTCTACGCTGAAGATCTCAAGCGTCAGAACCTTAAATTTCCCGAAGTGGAAGACCCCCAACCGGTGTACTACAACTTCGATGAACACACGGATTCAGTCTTTCTGGAGTCCATTGATCTCATAGTGAACCAGTTTAAGTACGCCCGTTATACCCCGCTCTTATACCTGAAAGATGGGGTCACGCAACCGGAAGAACTGGCACAAAGAAACATGATGAAGTTCATGAAAATGCTCTTGTTGAAGCGACTTGAGAGTAGCTTTTTCGCGTTTCATATGTCGATTAACCGGTTTGTCGGGTATTATGAATTGTTCATCAAAGAGGTCGAACAGGGAAATGTCTATGTTAGTAAGACGCACATGAACAAGATCTTCGAACTTCTTGAGCAGGATAATGTGGACAAAGTTGCCTTACTTTTGGATGAGAAGAAGGCCCATTGCATGCCAGCATCTGATTTTAATGCAGCGTATCTGGATGATCTTCGTTATGATCTGAATATTCTCAAAGAATTGCAGTCACTCTGGGAAACCGTCGAACACGATCCAAAGATCGAGAGATTTATTGAGATTCTCTCAACCGATTCCCGACTCAAAGATCAAAAGTGTATCATCTTCACCGAAGCGAAAGAGACCGCGGATTACCTCTATGAAAGCCTGAAGGAGCATTTAGGTGATTTTGTCATTGAATGCCACGGGTCGTCTACCGAGAAAGATCGGTTTACGGTTATCGACAATTTTGATGCGAAATCCAGGAACCCAAAGGATGATTATCGGATTCTCGTGACAACGGAAGTCCTCTCGGAGGGGGTGAATCTGCACCGCTCCAATGTGGTGATCAACTATGATATCCCGTGGAATCCGACACGTATGATGCAGCGGGTTGGCCGGATTAACCGTGTGGATACGAAGTTTGATCGGATATATATCTTTAATTTCTTCCCGGCGGGTCCAATAAACGAAATGATAAGCCTTCAGGAGGCCGCTGAAGCGAAAATTGCCGCATTTATCGAGATGCTCGGCAACGATGCGCCCCTTTTGACAGACGAGGAGATAAAATCACATGATCTCTTCACCAAACTGACATCCAAAGAAACCATCACGGGCGAAGATGAGGAGGAAGACCCGGAGCTTGGGTAT
>CAZBYH010000315.1:0-1590 GCA_964496155.1 uncultured Methanoculleus sp. | reverse complement strand
CTACCAATACGTTTTCCATGATGCCTGAGGTTCAGGATGAGAGAATCTGGCACTCACCGACAGAGGAAACCTACTGGTACAACGGGCAGGCATTCACCGCGTTCATGGGCAACTACTGGAGCACCTACAACGGCACCGACACCACCCATGACGGCATCGGAGACACTCCCTTCACCATTTACGGGAATGAGACGGATATCCATCCACTGGTGAAACCTTTTGCCTGGTACCTCAACAAAAATCCAAACATTTCCGGTGGTAGTGACTCGTCCGCTGGCATGGCAACGTCATCAGCTCTGAGTGCAAGAGGAACAGCGACGCTCCACTTCACCGGTTCTGCGGTGCAGCAGGTCATGATCACAGCGGCAGAAGGGACAGGGAGGTTCCTCCTCACCGTGAATCCCTCACCAAGCGGTCCGGACGGCCTCACGGGACAGGTCTACCAGTATATCACAGCAGAGATCACGGGTATATCTGATGATCAAATCAGTGAAGCTGATTTCGCCTTCCGCGTGCCCGCGGCATGGCTGAGAGCAGAAGGAATCGCCCCAACGAATATTGCCTTATGGCGCTTCCACGACGGAGTCTGGCAGGAGCTACCCACCTCGATCATTGGTGAGGAGGGCGGATGGGTATCCTTCACGGCCACAACCCCTGGATTCTCTTCTTTTGCCATCGCTGAAGGTACCGGAAAATATCCGGTGACAAATGCCCCTGTCGGGGAGAACGGGACAGAGACAACGGATGTCAACGTCACCATCGTGACAGAACCACAGGTGACAATTTCTGTGCCTGAAAAAGAGAAAACAACGCCGACAGAAAGCGCAACTCCCCCACAGAAGAGTCCAATGGGATTCATCACCGTCATTGGCGGGGCAGCAGGTGTTGTCCTCATCTGCCGCCGATGGTGAATGAAAGAGATGTGATTGCGATGCTGGACAATCCGGCATCATATTTTCATATTTTTTCGCGAGAATCACTAGAATGGGCGATACTAATATTCATCGCTCTTTTTAGTCAATCATACCAGAACATTTGTTTGTGAGCCAGTCAGAAAACAGATGAGGGCTGACCCCCATCCTCATCACTTCCCTTTTTGGTTTCCAAACCGCCGTTTCCACGGTTTCGGGTAGACCTCAGGCATGACCCCTCCCTTCGCAGAGCGGACATCTGCGATGGTGTAGAATGCATTCGGATTGAAGCGCTGCACCATTTCAAGAGCGGTTTGGATATCCTTTCGTTTCACAACCAAAAAGATCAGCTTCACTGCCCCGCGTTTACCGTCCCCATCCACGACCGTCACCCCAAATCCTTTTGTGTTAAATGCAGAGATCAAATCATCTGCATTATGCTGGGTGATGATCCGGACAAGGTTGAACCCCATCGCCATCCGCTCCTCAACGATAATACCGACATAATTGCCAACTGCAAATCCGCCAGCATATGCGAGCATATTGACGATGCTCGTCGTATTCTGAAATATTTGTCCGATAGCAACCAGCCAGATGAGTATCTCAAAAAAGCCAACGATCGGGGCAAAAAATTTCATTCCCCGCGAGATGAATATGATGCGGAGTGTCCCAAAGGTGA
>CAZBYH010000314.1:0-1596 GCA_964496155.1 uncultured Methanoculleus sp. | reverse complement strand
CCAAGCCGGTAGGTAGGCGTGACAATGACAACACCCTGTTCTGCAAGTCCTGTCGCGTTATACACCGCCATGGTACCTGCCGGGGCCACTATCCCGAATGCACCGGGGTGGAAAAAGACCATCACAGGGAGTTTTTCATCAGCATTCTTTGCGGGAGTCCAGACATCGAGATACAGACAGTCTTCGCTCATCACCGGTATGCCGGTTTTGGGGTCAGGGGTTATTGGCTGGGGAGGTGCGGGGCTGTATAATGTTCCATCCCGGACACCAGTCCACGGTTCCACAGGCTCAGGTGGTCTCCACCGGAGGTCGCCAACAGGGGGGCTTGCGAACGGGACGCTGTGGAATACCCGGAGATTTCCTTGCTGAATGCCGGAAAGACTGCCTGCATCGGTTGTTACGATGGGTGCCTGAGACGAGGGCGGAATTGCCGTTGTGGGTTGTACAGGTTCCACCGGGCCCTCGTTTTGGATACATCCGGCAATGAGAACAGCGGAAATGATTATTGCCATAAAGAAGAGTATTGCCTTGTTTTTCAAACTGACACCTTTGAAGTGTGAATGCTTGCAGGAAATATATTACATGGGATTATTGCAGAAAGAAGAAGAGTGAATACATGGGGCTCATGATGCTTCATGGAGGAGCGGTATCGCGTTGAGAACCTCAGGGGTGAAACTGGATCAAATATGCCTGTTTTATCATGACAAAACTTGGCTATGTGGAAAAGGTTGACGGTGACTGGTGGATTGGCTCCGGAATATATACCAAATAGGCGAGGTCCCGTCACTGATACTGATTTGGATGTATCATATACAAGATAATCAATACCCGTTATCAGGGGTATCAGCGGATTACCCTTTTTTTAAATCGTTTCCCGATAAAAATGCCAGACTCTTATTTTAAGAAATGAGCCTTCAAGGCGCTTTTTTCCAGATAAATCGAAATAGCATAAGTTATATTTGAATTAGGATCATATTCTTATGTTATGATTGATTCCACAATCGCAAAAGTAAAAGGTTTCATCTTAAAGCCTGTTGAAACATTTCAGCAGACAAAAGATGATGAACCAAAAGTAGTGATCACCTACTTTGCTGTGCTCGCCTTGATCTTTTCACTCCTTTCTGCAATAGTCACTACGCTGGGACTGAGCAGCATGTTCGCCGATGCATTGCCGTTTGCGGGAGGATTTTTCTTTGTATTTATCGGTACCTTTATCGGTCTTTTTATCTCAACACTCATCTTCGTCGCATGGCTTCACCTGTGGGTGTATATCTTCGGCGGGCGAAACGGCATCATACAGACGATGAACGCAGTTGTCTACGGGTACACTCCATATCTTCTTTTCGCATGGATACCCATTATCGGGATTATCTTCTCTATCTGGGCACTGGTATTAAACGTGCTTGGAGTACGCGAACTGCAGGAACTTAGTACCGGAAAAACAGTCTTGCTCTTTGTAATCGCGATTGTAATCCCAATGATTATTATCGTTTTCCTGTTGGGATTCCTCCTGGTGGCTCTCGTGGCGGTTACCGGAATGGATCCTGTGCCAGAGAATTTATTCCTTTAATTTTATTTAATTTTTTAATGGTCTTT
>CAZBYH010000313.1:0-1597 GCA_964496155.1 uncultured Methanoculleus sp. | reverse complement strand
GTCGGCTCCTTTGATAAGAAGTCCAATGCCTAACACAAATAACAGGAGTGCAACAGCGATCATGGGTATACTCGGGTGGAACACCGTTTGCTCTGCTGCCTTAAGGCATTTTTTGTCCTGAAATGCTCTTTCCCAACCACTTTATTAGCGCTGATAGGCAATGGTAGGGTAGATGCGCAGGTACTGGTTTGGTGACATTGACGGCAGTGTTTGTATGCCTGCCCAGGGCGATGAAGACAGGATTCTGGAGCGATGCGAAACACTACGGGAAAAGGTGGATTCTGGATTTGTTCCGGTTTCGGTGGATGATGCATGTGCCTGTGGATTCTTTGCAGATCGTGCGGAGTATCTTGCACGGCTGCGGAATGTGACGATTCGGGATGCCCGGCGTAAGATTATTGAAGCGTTTAGCGAAGGCGATGCTGAACTGATGCAGATGGTCCGGATGTTAGATGAGATTGATGAGGTGGTCAATCTTTTGACCGAGAAGGCGGTTGAGTGGTATCTTGTCAGAAACCCCGGATTTTCCCGCAAATACAAGACGATGAGTGCAAAGCAGATGATTGGGGTGATGAAGAGGGAGAAAGGCCCTCTGGGACATATCTGTAAAGATATTAATGCCCTTTCTGACCAGCGTACCGACCTGATGCGGGATATTTCAGCACGGACGGAGGCGGTGATGCCCAATTGCAGTAACCTTGTGGGTGGTCTTGTGGCGGCCCGGCTGATGGAACGTGCCGGAGGTCTTTCGAATCTTGCGGGTATGCCTGCATCGACTATTCAGGTGCTGGGTGCGGAAGGGGCACTTTTTACCCATCTCAGGGGTGGCAGTCCACCGCCCAAACATGGTATTATCTTTCAGCATCGCCGGGTGCACAATGCTCCCCGTGATGTGCGGGGCAAGGTGTCGCGTGCGGTTGCAGGGAAACTGGCGATTGCGGTAAAGATTGACTACTTCCGGGGCGAAGCAGATCCGGTGTTCCTCGAGAAAGCCCAGTTGAGAATCGATACCGTGGGTGGTGAAAAGAAATGAAGGTCATTCGCGGGACGATTGTGTCTGTCGGTGAAGGCGGGGTGTATGGTGAACGGATGCTTTCCGGATGCCGGGTATGGGATCCGCATCGCAGTAAATTACCTGCGGCTATTCTGAATGGTGCTCCGCTTGACCTGACGCCGGATATGCGGGTGTTGTATCTGGGTGCGGCGAACGGCACGACGGTTTCTCATGTGGCAGATTATGTGGAGACGGTATACGCCGTTGAATTTGCTCCCCGTCCGATGCAGGACCTGATTGAGGTGGCACGCCGCAGGCTGAATATTGTGCCCATTATGGCGGACGTAAACTGCCCGGAGGTTTATGGATGCTTTGTGGAATCGGTGGACATGATCTATCAGGATGTGGCACAGCCGAATCAGGCAGATATTCTTAGGAAGAATCTGCCGTTTTTGAAAGAAGGCGGGATTGCGGTCTTAATGCTGAAGGCCCGAAGTGTGGATGTGCGGAAAAGCACGGAGGAGATCACCGAAGAGACTCGTATCGCATTAGGTGAGATGGGACTTACCATCGTCTGGATGGGTTCGCTGAATCCGTATCATC
>CAZBYH010000312.1:0-1618 GCA_964496155.1 uncultured Methanoculleus sp. | reverse complement strand
GTATAATACTAATTTTTGCTTTCATTCTAGCCTCCATACAATTAAGTTGAGGAACGGAAATCGGATTCGTCATATGACGAAAAACGATTCACTTTGCTCCATACTCCGAACGACGGAATATACCACAATATTTGACAAACACTTAATATATCCTTTGTGGTTGAGGAGGTTTAATAGACGGATGTGACGGCGAAAGAGTGCGTCAAAACTCAAAAATCGGGATTATTTCACTTCTGGTAAGCAGGGAGACAGAACTTACCTCCCTCCTTTGCATCCGGAGAGGGGAGTGGTTGAGAGTTGACGTAACAGATGGTCGAAGAACGTCAGGACTAGGCGCCCCCTGACAACTACCATCACCAGAGACGATAAGGCATCACCCACCCGACCGCCACAGACCCAAAGACAATATCGTCAGATTAATTACCTTTCAGCAACAATTCTGTAGAGCAATACTTTGCATTGCACAGTCCGGTAGTGTAGCGGTCAATCATGCGAGGCCCTGGATCTTGCGACAGCAGTTCGAATCTGCTCCGGACTATTTCGTTCTTTTTCTGCGTTGTTTCAAAAATGATCGTCAAAAGTTGTGTTTAGGCAAATGCTATTTTTCAGGCAAATATATGGATGATGACTGGAAAAAACAAATCAGAGCTAATATCGATAAAAATAGTCATGGGTTATTCCTTTTAAAATCAGAACAGAATAGACCCTCCTTACGCCCCAGTCATCTCAATACCCCTGCTGTGCACCCTATGTCAAATGCATTACACCACGCAGCCACATCACCACAGACGGTCCAACACAGACACTATACAACCGTGCAGAGGGCCACCCCGGAGGATCCAATGCATACATTTCACCAGAAAAAAGGCATCCGCACACACGGGAATAGAAGGGATGTCATCTTTAGTACAAATGTGACCACCAACAGCATCCGCGCGCACAGGAACAGGAGAACACCGGACGCTGTCGACCGTATCAATCAGGCTGTCACAGCTCAAAACGATTTTCCGGACCACCCCAGCCACCCGTTCAGGAAAGAAATGCAGCTGAGGAATATCCCGTCGTTCGTACCCCCCCGCCAATGATTACTATCCGAGCCCCGTGGTATATCCAGATGACGCCAGATTACGAGATCTGCACCGATTATTCCAAGTAAGAGAGTAACGGAAGAAAAAAAGAAGGAACAGGATCAATGGATCAATACTACAATGAGCAGAAAGGGGAGAACGGGTTGAAATAATACTCCCTCATCTCCCTTTTGCCCATGGTCTCATGCTCTCCATGCCCCACTTATGCCCCTTTTACACAGATCATCGCGGTATGATCACGATGATACGGATTCAGTGAACCACTCCATACAATGGAAAGTCCCATCTTACCTAAGGCGATACGAGTATCTTCCGTGATCTCCTCAGTGCTCTTCCGGACATCCACACTCCGGGCCTTTAGCATCAACACCGCAATCCCCCCGTCTTTAAGGAAAGGGAGATTCTTCCTGAGGATATCTGCCTGATTCGGTTGTGCCACATCCTGATAGATCATATCTACCAGCTCCACAAAGCATCCATCAACCTCCGGGCGGTTTACGTCCGCCATAATGGGCACAATATTCAGCCTG
>CAZBYH010000311.1:0-1624 GCA_964496155.1 uncultured Methanoculleus sp. | reverse complement strand
TGACCGTCTTGTTGCAATCCATGAACCAGATAAAAATGGCCGTTTCCAGATATTGAGTATACATGCCCGGAAAATCCCTATTGTAAATTCATCGGTGGAGGTGCTCGTTACCGGAACCGCCTCTTACGACGAAGGCGATATTGAGGTGCTTTTCAGCACTGTTGCTGAAACGTACCGAAATGGGACTGATAAAAAGGTGAAACTGACGGCAGAGACTATCCTTGCAACGGAAATTGCCGAGGTCAATGTCAGCGACGAAATTCTCTCGCCCGGAAAACGGCGGCGTGCAATTGCCCGCCTTATTGAAGAGCATAATATTGCACTTGAAGATCCAGAGCGCGACACACTTCTCCGGGAAATTGCCGGGAAGGCCGAGAATTATGTGGGTTCTGACTTAGACCTGCTCTGCCGTGAGGCGGCGATGTTTGCCATGCGGGATAATGCAGCGGCAGTGGGAAAGGCGCACTTTGAGAAGGCCCTTCAAAAGGTCCGTCCGATGATGAATGAGCGCGTGCGCGAACAATATGCTCGTATCCAACAGTATTTCAAGGGCGGTCTCCCCCAGCAGATGCAGGTAAATCTCCCTGAATATCAATAATACTGCCTGAAAAAATCTATTTTGATATTACCGGGTCTGAAACATCCGTTTCATTCCTCTTTTTTTAAACGTAATGATTATCCTTTGATGTATACAATAGTACATGGTAGATCATCTGAGGTTTTTGTGAATGCCAAACTGTACCACATTTCTTGATGTCAATGCCCGTCTGGGAGACAAACCTGCTCTCATCCATCCCACATCGGGTGCAGAATATACGTATCGTGACCTCCTGAAACGAGTTTGCATACTTTCATCATCTCTTATCGGCCGTGGAATTGTTGCCGGTGATCGGGTCGCGATTTACCTGCCCCCATCACCCGAGTATCTCTTTTGGTACTTTGCAATCTGGCGGATGGGCGGTGTAGCAGTGCCGCTCAACAATGTCCTCCGGGCAGATGAAGTCTCCCTGTTACTGGAAGATTCAGGGGCAGCATGCGTCATAACCGACTCCATCGGGTATGCAGAAATTGAATCCGACATCCGTTCTGGCCGAATTTCAGCTGATGTAATCATAACGGACGCTTCAACATTTGAGGAGGAGTGTCTTTCTGTACCGCTTATTTCCCGTGCCCGTAACTGTAGATTAGATGATATCTGCCAGCTTCAGTATACATCAGGCACCACCGGTAAACAGAAGGGAGCGATGCTTACCCACGGAAACTGGATGGCAGCGATGGACAATGAACGTGAAGTACTCGGGTATCTGGAAGATGATGTATATCTGGGGATATATCCGATGGCCCATGTTGGTGTTTCATGGGGAATTTCAGCGTTGCGTGCCGGTGCCACGTGGGTGATTATGGATCGTTTCTCCCTTGACGAGTATATCCGCCTCACCGAAACATATCAGGTGACCGTCATTGCCGGGATGCCACCGGTGATCCATTCTCTTCTCCGGACTCCTCCGGGAACAGAGAAGCGTATGCGGTCAGTACGAGAGATGATCAGTGGAGGCGGCCCTCTTCACCCCAGCATATGGAAAGAATTTTTCTCACGGTTCGAAATACCCATCGTCAATGCATA
>CAZBYH010000310.1:0-1626 GCA_964496155.1 uncultured Methanoculleus sp. | reverse complement strand
CCTCTCTTTTGGTACATGAAACTGACATTTTCCCGGACACTCTCCAAGAAAAAGGTAATGAGCACAGATGGCGTTGTTATCGGAACAATACGTAATTTAATGGCAGATTTTAAAACAGGGGAAGTAACAGATATCGTGGTAAAGCCAGAGTCTGGATTCGATATATCAAGTTACAAAATTGAGGATGATAAACTCTTCATTCCGTTTGAAGCGGTAAAAGATATCCGGGATTATATCGTTGTTGATCGGTTCCTTTCAAAAAAGTGAAGGAAACACATTTTTAACCGCATCAACAAACCCTTCACCATACATTTTTTCAGATACATAGTCCGCAGCATTGCAAACGTCTTCACTGCAGTTCTGCACAACCGCTCCACACCCCGCCACCTGTATCATTTCAATATCATTGTAAGAATCACCGACTGCCAGAAATTCCAAAGGTGATCGGCCGATCTCTTCACAAATTTTTACAAACGTTGTACCTTTCGTGACCCCTTCAATCTGCAGATGGATGGCAAACCCTGTATCCAGTACACGTACAGGAAAATCCGATAATAGCACCTGGACATCCTTCGGCTCGACAGTGCGTGCAAATGCAACGTCTGCAAAACGATATTCGGGACTGTACAGCTGTAGCATCTCTCCCTGTTTTTCATAATACTGTTGCAGAAATGCGAATGCTTCCCGGCATACCGGGAGATCACCGGTAACGTGCGCCTCACCGACATGTCCAATTCGATATGTTCCACCGTTTTCGCAGATTATTGTCCCGTCTGTCCCCATCATCTTAGCGAGGATGGTCATCGAACAGAGCGTGTTGCCGCTTGCAAGAATAACCGGAATACCTGCATCTACTAATGTCCTGATGCACTCAATTGCACCGGTGTCAATACGCCTGCGATTATCCGTCAGCGTGCCATCAAGATCGGTGATAACTGCCGTGATATCGCGGGAAAAATGGGTATTCATGGTATTCTCATGGTGATCAGAGTGGTTTCATTCCGGGTGTATCTACAAGGAATGCAGCTTCCCCATCAGGAAGATTTGGACTGTCTACGAGTTTTGCAACGCGTTTGCCGCCCTTACTTTTCCGGAGGTAAATTCTGAACTTTGATGCATGTCCAACGATATTGCCGCCGATAGGTTTCGTTGGATCTCCGAAAAAGACCGCCGGGTTTGACTGCACCTGGTTGGTAACAAGAACAACCGCATTATGTTCCTCTGCCAGTTTGGCAAGATCATACATATGCTTGTTCAGTTTCTGTTGCCGGACAGACAACGTTCCACGACCAGAATATTCCGCACGGAAATGAGCGGTCAGTGAATCTACAATGAATAGCCGGACAGGATGTTCCGTCTCGCGGAGTTCTGCTGCCAGTTCACGTGCACTGTCCACGAGAAGCATCTGGTGGTCAGAGGTATATCCTTTTGCCACGTGGATCCGTTCCAGAAACTGCTCTAAGGGGGTTATTTCCATTTCGAGTTCCAGCCCGTTCACCATCTGTTCAATACGTTCCGGGCGGAACGTGTTTTCCGTATCAATGTAAATAACGGACCCATTCAGGCCACCATATTCCTCCGGAAGCTGTGCATTCACCGCCATCTGATGGGATATCTGACTCTTTC
>CAZBYH010000309.1:0-1638 GCA_964496155.1 uncultured Methanoculleus sp. | reverse complement strand
GTGGCACGGCGTTCGGTTGCAAGCACTACACCATCGTGAAACACAAGACCTACTGTTGTAGTGCCTTTTGTTACCCCTTCTGGTAGTTCTGACATTTACCATTCTCCAATCAAAAGTACGCTATATTAAGGGAGTAAAAGCGCTTAGATATACAATGCGCCATTCTTTCATAAAGGTATTGGATATACTTTCAGAAACGAATCTGAAAGAATTCTGAAATAAAGAAGGTATTACGCTTCTTTAAGTATGATGCGGATAAGATCGCGGTCATACAGCATAGCAACCATCTTACGGTCGCCGTTGACGATCGGGAGCTGATCAACCCGTGCCCGCTTCATTTTCAGTGCGCATTCACTCACTTCAGCATTCAGGGGGACCGCTACGACTTCCTTTACCATTGCCTCTTTCACCGGTTTATTGGGGAGCTGCACCTTGGAGATGCCATAGGATATGGAGTAGTTGTCGCGAAGAGACTCCCATGTCCACTCATCGTCGTCTGTGCCGTTTGAGAAGTCACTCACTTCAACACTGTCTTCAATGCTTGAATGGCGGATTAAATCGCGTTCAGAGATGATGCCGGTCAGCTGACCCTGTTCATTCAGGATAGGTACAGCGTCAAATCCGGACATCTCCATGATTCTGCCGACAAGGGGCAGGGGCGTATCTTCCCAGATGGCATAGGCATGGGAGCTGAATTTATAGCGAATTTCATCGGTGATCTTCATCCGGGCGATGGCCCCCACAATATCTGATATACTTACCAGGCCGGCTAATACGCCGCCTTCCACAACGGGGAGACGCCGGAAATGATTTTCAACCAAAATTTTTGCTGCATCATGAACGGTTGCATCCGGCGTGATTGTCACCGGGTCAGGTGTCATCAGAAGCCCAAGCTGCATTTCATCAGCCTTTCTGAGCATATCCTTTCGGGTAATGATGCCCACGAGCACCCCCTCTTTCAGGACGGGAACACCACTAATACCGGTTCGCTTTAGAATTCTCAGCACATCGTCTCTGTTTCCAGGAATTTCCACACAGACAACATCTGTTGTCATCACGTCACGAACAGTTTCTTGTATTAATGCCTTACGAACGGTTTCCTGTATTATGTTCTCACCACCAGTGTACTGACCGGGCTGTGCCGTACGACGTGGGTTGTCACACTGCCGAGAAGAATCTTTTCGATATCACTCTTTGCGTGTGAACCGAGGACAATCAGATCAACATTCATCTCCGTTGCTGCAGAAATGATTTCAATGCCTGCATGACCTTTTCTAAAATGCGTATTCAGGCTCACCCCTTCTTCTTCGCACCGCTTTTCTGCATAAGAAAAGACATTCAGTCCCTGCTGCTCCAACAGGTTTCTGATGTAAGCCATTGTTTGAGCTTCTGGAATATTGTCAAAAAGGCCTGTTTCAAGCACATAAACTATATTGAGCTCTGCATTCCATATTTTGGCTTCGGACACCGCCGTTTCCAGGGTTTTAATGCTGATTTCTGAGCCGTCTACGGCGACGAGAATATTTGTAAACACAGGTATACCTCTTAGAATTGTCTTATTAGTATTATCAACGGCATGTTAAAAGACTTCCTTCCAGATCGGACGGGTTGAGTCTGCTTATTATAGTGTTTACCATG
>CAZBYH010000308.1:0-1639 GCA_964496155.1 uncultured Methanoculleus sp. | reverse complement strand
GCACTGACCTCCACATCAACCAGATGTCCGTCTTCTTTATGGCGCATAGAGATGGGAATCACTGACCCTCCCCGATGGGACGTGTGGCACACCTCAAGGGCTGCCTTCACCCCCGCATGCTTCGATTCAGGAATGTATGAGAAGAGCGACTGCCCCTCCATATGTTCCGGCAGATATCCCAGTATCTCTTCTGTGCGCGGACTTACGTAGAAGAATGTTTCATCCTCCCCAATGATCCATATCGCATCACTGATGTCTTCAACAAGGGTGCGAAACTTCAGTTCACTTTCACGGAGAGCTTCCTCTGCCACCTTCTTTCCGGTGATGTCCTCCATGACAATAGCTACGCCCGGCTGACCGGAGTTGAGAACAGTGGGAATCGTCTTGACCCGGAAGTAGATCTCACCATCCACCCGCATATACCTGAGTTCATCTGTAGAACCCCTTCCCTCCATCGCATCATTGATGCGGTTTACAATCAGGGGATGGTCAAAGGCCACAAGTGCCGAATCCCGCATGGACCCGCCCAGGATATCATCACGGCACCCTCCCAGAAAAGTGCAGATGGCGTCGTTTGCCTGGACGACGGTAAGCAGTGGATCCACTACAAATACCATATCAACCGCACAGTCCATCATTGCAGAGATGGGCATTCGCTGGGAGACGTAGAACACCTTTGCCTTGCCATAGGTTTTCATCTCCACCTGCCCTGCCACGCGAAGCATGTCCAGATAGCGCGAGACCGTGTTCCGATTCATCCCAATGGCATCTGCGATTTCGCGGACAGCCATCCCTTTGGGATTCTCCTTGAGGATCTCACAAATACGGGTTAATTCTTCAGGAAAGGCATCGAGCATGTATGAATAGCATTTTCCGGGTCATATATTATAGGTTTCGTTAATGCATGATCCAATGCCACGGCCCAATGCTATATGACGATGCACACTCCAACGCCAGGCATTAGACACAATATTTAAATACGAGACGTGCGAATAAGTAAATTGTACCAGCTTGGCACAAGTTGGGAACCAATATATCACTCCCCGCAGTGGTCTTTCACCAGAGATACACAGCAATTGCATCCGGCATTCTTCGACCAGGGAAATCGGAGAAGGCACGAATCGCTCACTAGGGAGACCAAAAGATACCAGAGAAAAGGGGCGCACCAGATCGATACCATACACACCTCTCAACACACGAACCACTAACAAACCTATAACAAACTTTGCGCCCCTGACACCAATCCTCAGGGATTTAATTTTTAAGCACTTTTCAACGAACGACGGACACTATCCCATAGGCGATATCTCTGCACCGTAAAACGTCCCTCCGCATTTCTTTATTCATACAGGGGTGCATGGTGACATCAACCATCATCTGATGAGCCCGTAAAACGTCCCTCTGCATTTCTTTATTCATACAAACCACCATTCAGAGGGAATAAACAATACACGGACCATAATTTTTTGAAATAATCACCAAAGAACGCCACAGTCAAACTATCAAATCCGCTCATAAAAACAGACATACGCCAGCAGCTTCATTGAAAACAGAAAATATAGCCATTACTGCGGCAGAAAATAGCAAGAGATTCACACACAAAAAATAGTGAACAAAAAAGGGTCAGAGGGTCTGTCCC
>CAZBYH010000307.1:0-1650 GCA_964496155.1 uncultured Methanoculleus sp. | reverse complement strand
CAGGTACTTTATGAACGCAACATAGCCTTAAATATTAAGGTAAGTAAATAATATTGGGATTCAATATCCACACAAAGGGGCTTATTCCATGAAAATGCCAACGAAATTTAATACCTACTGTCCTTATTGCAGGAAACATGAGATCCATGAGGTCGAAAAGGTGAAGCGCGGGAAAGATATGCATCTTCATTGGATCGACCGTCAGAAAGCACGCCGCGGTAAAGTCGGGAACATGGGTAAGTTCTCAAAAGTGCCTGGTGGCGACAAGCCAACGAAGAGACTCAATGTCCGCTACCGGTGCACCGTGTGCGGCAAGGCACATCTACGCAGTAGTGTAAGAGCTGGAAAGTTTGAACTCACGGAGTGATTAGAATGGTACGAATTAACCGAGAGAACCGGAGCGTTTTTTACAAAGTAAAATGCCCGGACTGTGAAAATGAACAGATAATCTTCCAGCGGGCAAGCACACATGTTGATTGTGTTGTCTGCGGAAGTGTTCTGGCCGAACCGTCTGGTGGAAATGCCCGGATTCGTGCTGAAATTATCGAAGAGCTGAGTGAGTAATTCTATGCAAGAGAGAGAATGGCCTGACGAAGGTGAACTTGTTGTCTGCACGGTTACGAATGTAAAGGATTTTGTTGCATTTGTATCCCTGGATGAATATAATGAACGTGAAGGCCTGATTCCTATTGCAGAGGTGGCCCGTGGCTGGATTAAGCACATTAGGGATTACGTCCGTGAAGGTCAGAAGGTTGTATGCAAGGTTCTCCATGTTGAAATATCCAAGGGCCATATCGATCTCTCGCTAAAGGATGTGAATGATCATCAGCGCAAAGAGAAGATCCATGAATGGAAGAACGAGCAGAAAGCACGGAAATGGATCTCATTCGTTTCAACTGCATCGGGCGCTGATGAGGAATCTATACAGGCGGTTTTTTACCATGAATACGGGGCATTATTCCCGGCATTTGAAGACATCATCACCGATGAAAAATCAACCCTTGAACGTCTGAATCTTGATAAAAAGGTTGCAGATACACTGATTCTCGTTGCCAATGAGAATGTGAAATTACCCAAGGTCACCATTGCCGGCAATCTGATCCTTACGTCCGCGAAATCGGACGGAGTGAATGTGATTCGCCGTGCGTTGCGCAGTGCTCAGCCGAGTATTGACGGGGTTGAGATTGAACTGGTGTATGTTGGTGCCCCGGAATACCGTGTGAAAGTGACTGCACACGATTACAAGAGTGCTGAAAGGGCTATCAACAAAGTTGCCAAAGCAGCCATTGGTGTTGTTGAACGTGCCGGCGGAACCGGAGAATTTGTCCGAAAAGCACGTTCTGGTAAAAATTAATGGGCGGAAAAATGAGACAATGTCCGTCTGATGGAACATATACCCTCAATTTTTCCTGTCCCAAATGTGGAGCGGTAACCCGGACTGCACATCCGGCCCGGTATTCTTCGCAGGACAGGTTTGGAAAATATCGGCGGAAAGTTCGTTATGGATGATATTTGTATAAAAATGCTCAGTGATGAGAAGTATCATGCTGATATTCTTATTGAAGGTCTCCCTGGCGTAGGTCAGGTTGGAAAACTGGTGGCTGAGCATATGATTGAAGAATTTGGTGCAGTGAAAATTGCAGAGATCAC
>CAZBYH010000306.1:0-1669 GCA_964496155.1 uncultured Methanoculleus sp. | reverse complement strand
GATATCTGGGCGCAATGGGATTTGGTTTTCCGGGCGCTATTGCGGCAAAACTTGCATGCCCGGAAAAACAGATATTCTGCATCACCGGTGACGGAGGGTTTTCCATGGCGATGTCTGACTTTGTCACTGCGGTAAAGTACGACCTGCCTATGATTGTAATTATTCTGAATAATCACGAACTGGGCATGATACAGGTGGAACAGATGATGGAGCAGTACCCGAATTATGGCACGGATCTCTATAACCCGGATTTCGCGGCATACGCAGCAGTCTGCGGCGGAACGGGGATTCGGGTAACAGAACCTGCGGCACTCAGGGATGCCGTCATCGAGGCCATGAAAAATACCCGCCCGACAATTATTGATGTTGAAACGGATCCGGTGAGGTTCTATCGCAAAAAAGAGACCGGAAATCCATCCGTCAGGCCGCAACCAGAACAATAACCACCACCCTTTTTTTCAACGACAAGCAGGATCATACCCAGAAAAAAACGCAGCGATCACCCAAAGTTAACGGCGTTAATATATGCGATGTACCAGACATTCTTGTATGAATACACCATATTAATATACAGTAATTTTTCATACACCATCCCTGAAAACCCGCTTCATGCCAATCAGTCACTGAAGTGAGCAGCCGGTTTTGAACGAACACGCAAATACCAATCCAAAATGTGAATAATCCATGTTCCTTCCAACCACCAAAAAAGAGATGAAGAGCCGCAATTGGGACCAGTGCGATGTCGTACTGGTAACCCCGGACGCATACATCGACCACCCCGCGTTTGCCGCAGCAGTACTCGGGAGAATGCTTGAATCCCATGGATACCGGGTAGGTATCATATCCCAGCCAAAATGGAAAGACCCTCAGTCCTTCCTTGCATTAGGCGTCCCGAAGATTGCCTTTGCCGTCTCCGGCGGGGCAATGGACTCCATGGTGATGAACTACACCGCGTCCAAAATCCCGCGTTCAGATGATGCATACTGCGAAAAGGGGGATGCCTTCTTCTCGCAGAAAGGAGACGCCAAGAAATATCGGATTCGGCCGGACCGGACGATAAATGTCTATACCAGCCAGATCCGGAGCGTGTGCCGGGACGTGCCCGTTATTATCGGCGGCATTGAAGCGTCGATGCGAAGAATTGCCCACTATGACTGGTGGTCAGATTCGGTGCGAAAAAGCATACTCTTTGATGCAAAAGCAGACATTCTCATCTATGGGATGGGTGAATACGCCCTCCTTGACTGTATCCGGGCACTCGCTGAGGGAAAAACTCCGGCCACGATGGAGATTCCGGGGACAGCAGTCATCAGACCAGCAACAGACGTCATTCCTGATGCCGTTATCCTCCCTTCATTTACGGAAGTAAAAGAGAATAAAGAAGCGTTTCAGAAAGCCTTCACGCTTTTTTACGAGAACAGAGACCTAAAACCCTTGGTGCAACCGCATGACACCCGCAGCCTTGTTCAGTTCCCCCGGCGCCTGCTGACGATGCAGGAACTTGATGCAGTCTATGCGCTTCCGTTTACCCGGGAAGCTCATCCACGCCACAGAGACATCCCTGCATTCCGGATGATCGAACATTCCATCACATCCCACCGGGGATGTTATGGCCGGTGTTCATTCTGTTCCATTACCGCACATCAGGGCCCGGAGATTGTGTCCCGCA
>CAZBYH010000305.1:0-1669 GCA_964496155.1 uncultured Methanoculleus sp. | reverse complement strand
AATTATAATCGATGTATCGTAACGAACTGCTCTGCAATGGGGGATGCCACTGCTAATCGTGATTATGCCGGCGGTCTTGTCGGGCTTAATGGTGGCACCGTAACGAACTGTTCTTCAATGGGCAATGCCACTGCTACTCGTAATTTTGCCGGCGGTCTTGTCGGACGGATTTATGATATTGGTATCGTAACGAACTGTTCTTCAATGGGCGATGCCACTGCTACACGTGATTATGCCGGCGGTCTTGTCGGGCGTAATGATGGCGCCATAACGAACTGTTATGCAACGGGCATTGCCACTGCTATGGAATATGAAGCCGGTGGTCTTGTCGGGCATAATGAAGGCACAGTAACCAACTGTTATGCAACGGGCAATGCCCGTTCTCATGACGGTTCCGGTGGTCTGGTCGGGTATAATGATGCCACCATAACAACCTGTTATGCAACGGGGAATGCCATTGCTGATGAGTCAGCCGGTGGTCTTGTCGGTGAAAATCATGGCACTGTAGCAAACTGTTTTGGAACGGGGAATGCTGATGCTGTGAATGCTGCGGGTGGTCTTGCCGGAAGTACTGTTGGCACCATAACGAATTGCTATGCAACGGGCATTGCCACTGCTACAAATATCTCTGCTGGTGGTCTTGTCGGGGTTAATGGTGGCACCGTAACGAACTGTTTTGGAACAGGCATTGCCACTGCTACAAATAATGCCGGCGGTCTTGTCGGGTATAATTATGGCACCGTAACCAACGGTTATCGTCACGATACGCAGGGCGATGATGGTAGCATCCAGATATCCAATCTAACGAAATTCATGGACTATGATTTCCTTACCAGAAATTCGGAAAATGATGGGTTAAACTGGTCTCCTTCTATCATCAGCACAAGCGTTGACCCCTCAATAATCTGGCGGGTGTCTTTAGATAAAAACCATTATCCAATCTTCCAGTGGGGGCGTTCACCGGTAGCCGATTTCATCGCGACACCGCTCATGGGATATGCTCCTTTGGCGGTCACGTTCACGGATAATTCCGTGGGCAGTCCGTATGCATGGCTCTGGAACTTCGGTGACGGTGAGACCTCGGCAGAACAAAACCCGGTTCACATCTACCAACGTTCAGGTAGCTACACGGTCTCTCTCACGGCAACGAACGCGTACGGCGATATGACAGCGGAGAAGACCAATTATATCGGCGTCAGATATTATTCAAGCGATAGTGGTGGAGATACGCCAATACCCGCTGTAGTGCCTACCGCCCCGCCGGTCACTCCTCAGCCAACTGCGGAACCAACTGTGCCAACTGATCCCACGCCGGGGGTGCCAAACCCCGATGAGTTTACCGAAACTGCCCAGATTCCGGTAGATGCTGATGGTGCTGCTCAACGTTCCGTAACTCTCTGGGTGGATGAAAGGTCGGGATTCCTCACGGTGGATGCCGGCGTGGTGGCACGGGATGCCTCAGGGACGCCACAGGAAACCATCAGCATAGTGGCGGTGCCCGTCAGCTCTCTCCCGTCACCAGCCCCCGGAGAGATTGGGTCAATGGAGCGCCCCGGTGTGCTTTATGCCTTTGACTGTGGTCCGGATGGAATGACGTTCTCACCTGCTATCTCTCTCTCATTCGTGCTTTCACAGGAGGAGTGGGAGAGGTATGGCGAAAAGGCCGAAG
>CAZBYH010000304.1:0-1681 GCA_964496155.1 uncultured Methanoculleus sp. | reverse complement strand
ATCTCCCGTATTGAGGCAGATGAGTTCGCTGAAGCATCCCAGAAACTGGGTGATGCAGTAAGCCTTGCCACGACTCCCGCACAGGAAGCATGGGAGTTCCTTTCTGAACATGGATTCCTCTGATTTTCAGGGATTCCTGCGGACGCGCGCATCGGTTCGTGAGTATTCTTTCGAAGACCTTACCGCTGAGGAGATTGCAACAATTGTCCGTGCAGCCGAGCGGGCCCCGTCTGCGGGCAACCGTGAGGCGTGGGATGTTGTGGTTGTTACTGACGTGGGTATTCGCGAGGATATCTCTGACGTAGCGTTTCAACAGCAGCATCTCCAGCAGGCGCCCTGTATCTTTGTGGTCTGTGCAAATTATGTGCGTTCTATGTCGCAGTATGGGGAACGCGGCATTCTTTATGCGGTGCAGGACGCAACGATTGCTGCGACCTACATGATGCTTGGGGCGCATGCGGCCGGTCTTCAGACCTGCTGGACAGGCGCCTTTGATGAAGAGGCGGTCTCTGAAGTGCTGGCACTCCCGGAACATATCCGTCCTCTGGTGCTGCTTGCGGCAGGCAGGGGTAATCTGCCTCCGTCGTATACCAAAAGGATGCCCATGGATGAGCATGTACACGAAAATATCTGGTAAGAGGCAAAAATATGAGTGATTACCGCGTAACACTGGAATCTGCGTGGGTTATCCGCGATGTGGAGACCCTTGACGATGGCATAGGGATTGCCATTGCTGAAGCCGGAAAACGGCTGAACCCGAAGGCGAAGTTTGTTGAGATTGAGATTGGTCAGGCAATATGCCCATTTTGTGAAAATGAACTGAACAATGCCCTGATTGTGGCAAACATTGCATTGGTGGGCCTCTCCCTTGAGATGAAGGTCTTTAAGGCAGAGTCGGAAGCACATGCTGAGCGCATCGCAAAGTCTGTTATCGGGGCGTCGCTCCGGGACATTCCGCTGAAGGTCATAGAGGTTGAACTGATAAAATGATCTCGGTTGTGGGTCACACCACCACGGATCATCTTTTTACGGTTCCTGAACTGGTTGCAAAAAACCATTCTACGTTTATTACCGCACACAAGGTCTTCTATGGTGGCGGTGCGGCAAATATTGCAGCAGGTATCGCGATGTTGGGCGGTGCGGCTGAACTCGTGACGGCGGTGGGTGGCGATTTTGCTGGCAGTGAGTATGATCACTGGCTTACAGAACTTGGGGTGCAGCGCCGGTTTATTGTTAAACCCGAGATGCATTCCTCGACCTGTTATCTTTTTAATGACGGAACCAATGACCAGATCACCTACTTTGAATGGGGTGCGTCTGAGGCACTCAACTATGCCGAGGCGCCGGTGCTGGATCGGGTGCATCTGGCTCCTGCTGAACCGGATTTCTGTGTGCGTGTGGCAGAGAAGGCTTCATGGGTATCATTTGATCCCGGGCAGGATCTGGTGCGGTTCTCCCGTGACCAGATCAAGGGCATCCTCCGGCGGACGGATCAGCTTTTTGTGAATAAACATGAGGCTGAACGCATCTGTGCAATCGGCGAGTTATCTCATGAAGAATTGATTGCAATGGTGCCGCGGGTTATTATTACCCATTCTGCGGACGGGAGTTTTCTGTATCAGGGTGGGGAAGAGGTGCGTGTGCCTTCCCTTCCGGTTGCGCTCGTTGACCCGACGGGTGC
>CAZBYH010000303.1:0-1692 GCA_964496155.1 uncultured Methanoculleus sp. | reverse complement strand
TCAGGCAGTGACAGAACCTAAAAACCCATTTTTATACCCCCTAAATCGCAAGTCCGAATTCGATAGTTCCAAACCTATTATTGTCGTAATTACCGTTACCTGAACACCCTGGATCACACGGAAAAGTACCTCCACCAGCAGAAAATCCGTGATGTTTAGATAAAGACAGGATTGAATTGAGTTTATCGACCTGCTCAATCGACACTTTCCTGCATATGATACCCAAATTATGCCCAATCACGTGAAGCAGACACTCACCTTTTGCTTTCTTCAGCCCTCTATGAGTGAGATGAGTCCACCGCATATTATACTTTAGATTCCCAAACGGTGCTTCAGCAACTGTAATTCGCTTGGCATATTCCTCTTTTCCAAAAGGTGTGGCAAGCTTCTTCCTCATTTCATCCTTCAGCTCTTCTTTGGGATGGCGAATGATCGTTCGTCTTGATGCTTTTGTACAATCCAGCTGAATTGGACACCAGAAACAGTTTCCTCCATAAAGTCTAAGAGGCTGATCTTTCTTATCTTTCTGAATTCGGATGAAATTCATTGTTCTCCCGGCAGGACACCAATAAAAATCGTCTTCTTCGACATAGCGGAACCGGGACTTCGTGAAGTATTTTGATTTTCCGTGGGTATCGATGAAATGCATATTATCCGGGATCAGGCCGTTTAGCCCATTTTCATTGAGGTATTCATAGTTTTCATATGTTGCATATCCTGGGTCGGCACTGATAACTTCTGGTTCGCGACTGGTATTCTGGATTACCTGTTCTACCATTGGAATCAGTTGATTGTAATCCGTTTCTTCTGTAGTTACATCAGCAGCAACGATAACATGAGATTTATCATCCACAGCAGCCTGAAGGTTGTAGGCAGGAATCAGAGTCTGCTTATTTTTCATCACATTTGCATCTTTATCGGTGAGGTTTACCCGTTTATCTCCGGATTCTTTCAGATACGAATGTGCATTGGCAAGTTGCTCTATTTTCTTCATCAGATCAGGATCATCTGCAAGTTCTTCAGGAATTAAAAATGGGGAACCGGTACCAAACAATTCGTCCTCCTCTTCATCTGTCCTTGCAGATATTTTGAGTAGTTTTCTGATCCGTTTTTCCAGTTGTTTTGCACTCTTTGTTTTCTTTGGAGAGGCGTTTGCTTTGATTTTCGTCCCGTCAAAGGCAATATGGTTCAGGCCTACAAGATCAAGATCCTGGCAAATATGAACGATCTGTTCAAAGAGTGGGATTAATTCGTCAAAAAAACGATTCCGAAACCGGGCGATGGTTCGGTAGGATGGTTTCTGCATTGCTGCAAGGTACATGAAGGCAGTGTCTGTATTGAGTTCGTTCTCTATCTCTCTGCTGCTGTAAATTCCCATGAACGTGGCATAAAAGAGGACCTTGGTGAGCATCCGGGGATCATATGCATTCTGACCGTTGTCTGTGCAGTACGATGAATAGAGTGCAGAAAGATCCATCTTGTCGACAACAACACTTATGATGCGTGCTTTGTGATCCGCCGGAACAAATTCTTCAACTGACAATGGAAGCAGCATGGTCTGTCCCTGATGATATGGTTTGAACCCCTCCCTCTGAGCCATAAAAAACCTCGAAGAATCCTTCATTCAGGATTCCTTACATATATTTGGGTTTTTAAAGGATAAAGTACTTTTGGGGGTTGTGTCACAGCCTG
>CAZBYH010000302.1:0-1704 GCA_964496155.1 uncultured Methanoculleus sp. | reverse complement strand
CGAGACCCCAGCCCGCATGGGGAGGCATTCCATATCTGAATGGCTGAAGATAGAACGAAAAACTATCGGGTGAGAGACCCTTTGCTTCAATCTGGGTGACAAGGAGGTCATGTTCATGAATACGCTCTGATCCGCTTGAAAGTTCCATTCTCGGGTGCATCATATCAAATGCTTTACAGACGGTGGGATTATCTTCATAGGGCATGGCATAATATGGTTTGATCTCTGTTGGCCAGTCGGTGATGAAGTAGTGTTCTCCCATCTCTTCTCCTATAGCCCTCTCGGCAGCGGTTGAGAGATCGTCCCCATACGTAATTTCCTCATCTATGGAGAGTGCTGCAATGTCAATTGCCTCAGCGTAGGATATGCGGGGGAAGGGAGTTTTTGGAACCGTTAATTCTTTTCCGAGAGCCTCCAGTGCAGGTCCGCATGATTCTATGACTGATCTATAAGCCCGGACAATAACCCGTTCCAGAAGGTCCATCACATCATGGTGGTCTGCAAAGGACACTTCCACATCGATGGATGTCGCCTCATTGAGATGGCGGGTTGTATTGTGCTCCTCGGCCCGGAATATCGGGGCTATCTCAAAGACTTTTTCAAACCCTGCCGCCATCATCATCTGTTTGTAGAGCTGGGGACTCTGGTTTAAAAATGCCTCTTTCTCAAAGTATGCAAGCGGAAAGAGTTCTGTTCCTCCTTCTGTTGCTGCTGCGACAATCTTTGAAGTAGTGATGTTCGTGAATCCTTCTTCATAGAAGAAATTGTTGATTGCGTGAGTGACCGTGCTCCTGATCTGAAAAATAGCAGCAACACGGGGACGCCGTGCGTCAAGGTAGCGGTTATCGAGACGTGTATCGATCTCTGAGGGGACTTTCTCTGACACATCCAGTGGCAGCGGACTCTCTGCGCGTGAAATGATCTCAAAAGCTTCAGGAATAAGTTCGCGACCGCCCGGTGCTTTTTCTGTTGCTTTAACGGTGCCGGTTACCCGGACAACTGATTCACGTGATGTCTCTTTTGCTGCGGCAAGAACTGCTTCTGATGCCTTCTTTTTCACAATGGTGACCTGAAGAAATCCGGTTCTGTCACGAAGGATATAGAATGCAAGTCCTCCGAGGTCACGCACTTCATTAACCCATCCGATAACAACTGCACGTTCTGTTTCCGGTGTTACATCCTTTATTGGTACTCTCATGGACAAATCTGGTATAGTATTTGCGCTTAAACAGTAAGATATTTCTCCCTCTTGTTCGCTCGGATGGTATTCCAAAACACAAAGATTAATCTGCCCTCTCTGAAAGAATTCCATAGATTCGAGATGTTTTCAATAATTCTTGTTGCAACGGACGGTTCTCGCGAATCGTTAACAGCAGTACGCGCCGCAGCAGAAGAGACATTGCTGCATAATGCGGTGCTTCATACGGTATGCGCCGCAAATCCGGGTGTAGTGAAGTCAATGTTTGTAAGTCCACATACGAATGCTATTTTTGTGGATTATGAGCAGATCAGTGAATTTCTGGCTGAAGAAGCAAAAAAAGCGCTTGGATACGCTGAAAAAGAGGCCGCGAGTGTAGGTGTGCCCGTGATACCACACTTGGTGTGGGGCGATCCAAGAGAGGAGATCCTTCGTTGTGCAGAAGAGATTGGTGCAGATTGTATTATATTGGGTTCCACCGGAAAAACAGGTCTTAAGGCACTATT
>CAZBYH010000301.1:0-1708 GCA_964496155.1 uncultured Methanoculleus sp. | reverse complement strand
CTCGTTCTTTCCGGCAAGGGTGGCGTTGGAAAGAGCACGGTTGCAACAAACCTCGCAATGTCCCTTGCAAACAAAGGATATAACACCGGCATTGTTGATCTTGACATTCACGGGCCAAATATTCCCAAGATGCTGGGTCTTGAAGACAAGCGCCTTGAATCACGGGACGGAAAGACGATAGAGCCTGTTCGCCTCACCGGGAATCTTGGCGTTGTTTCTATGGCATTCTTACTCCCGGACACCACAAGCCCGGTTGTCTGGCGTGGCCCCATGAAATTTACCGCAATCAAACAGTTCCTGGAAGACGTGAACTGGGGTGACATGGAATATCTTGTTGTTGACCTCCCGCCCGGCACCGGTGATGAAGCACTGGCTATTGCACAGCTCGCACCCAACATCGATGGCGCAGTGATTGTCACAACGCCTCAGGATGTCGCAGTAATGGACTCAACAAAGGCGGTAAAATTCATTCAGCAGCTTGATCTGCGCGTCATTGGAATCATTGAAAATATGAGCGGAATGGTCTGTCCACACTGTGGTGAACCAATTGACCTCTTTGGTGAGGGTGGCGGGAAAAAAGCTGCCGAAGAACTCAACGTTCCCTACCTCGGTTCAATCCCTCTTGACCCTGAAATGCGCAAAGCAGGCGATGAAGGCCGACCGTTTATCATCAGAAAAGAAGGAGATGACCAGCACCGGATTACGTGGGAACATGTTGACGCGGTAATGGATAACATTCTCAAAGAAATCAAAAAATAACACCTTTTTTCCGCGGCTCATGGTGATACCTGCTGGTATTACCGTCAGAAACGAATAACATCGTAGACAGAGGAATAGTATTCCATGGAATATACCAGCATTATTATCGGAAATGGAGAGGAACTTGAGATATATCAGATGCTTGTTCCCTGTCTCGAAAACATCGGGGAATTTCCTCAGTTAATTGAACCATTATACCTCAAAGCGATGGAACTGAATGAAACCGACGCCGATCATTTCCGTTTCGCACTCGTGCGGCTTCAGGTATTTGCAGATATTCACCGGTATGTCGACAGTGAAGAGATGCAGAAAATGAAATATGTGGCCCAGATCCTTGAGAAGATCGTATTTGGCACCCTCATGCTTGAAACATCACCATTTACCGCAGAATAACCGCGGGAACTATCTTCATCCCTCTCAGGAGAGGGGTTCCTTTTTATTTATACGAGATAATGGGGTGACATATTACCGGGAGAAGAATATGTCATCATGGAAATGCAAAGTATGCGGTTACATCTATAATGAATCTGAAACCGCACCAAAAATCCCTTTCGCCGATCTGCCGGAGACGTGCAGATGTCCCGTCTGCGGCGCAGGAAAAGACGCATTTGAACAGATTGATGAGACTGATGTGCATGCATCAGCTACCACAACCGTGTCAGACGTCATCATCTCTGAACTTGTTGCATCAGGCATCACCCTGATTTTTGGTCTGCCGGGCACATCATCCCTTGGCATGGTGGATGCCATCCGAAAAAATGATAAAATCCGGTATATCGTTGTCCGTCATGAAGAGAACGCGGCAATGGCCGCATCGGCATATAACAAACTGACCGGGAAGATCGCTGCCTGCCTGACCATTGCGGGCCCCGGTGCGACTAACTTAGCGACCGGGTTGTATGACGCAAAGGAAGATCATGCATCAGTCATCTCCATCAACGGACAGGTT
>CAZBYH010000300.1:0-1724 GCA_964496155.1 uncultured Methanoculleus sp. | reverse complement strand
TATGACGTCGCCTTCACACGGCGGAGGTCCTGAGTTCGAATCTCAGCGGGCCCATTCTTCTTTTGTGATTTCACAGACTCTTTCAGGATTGAGTACGGCAACAAAAAATATGTTTTTGCCAATATAGAGTCTGCTAAAATTGTGATATTATATCAGAACAATAGTATGTCCCACCCTCTCCAAAGGCTTCCCGTCTCTGCCAGGGCATCTACCGAACGTTGATCCCATTCAAAAACAACATTGGTGAGGACATACATACGCCAACAAAACCGCAGGAGTTGACGTCATTCCACTCTGCATGCCGCGACCTCCTTTTTGAAGAGCCAGTTTCGGAAGGCTATCGGCGTTATGACCGTCGTCAGAATGCTCATCACAATTATTGAGGCGTAGACATCCTGCCCGATGAGCGAGAGGTTCAGACCGAGGAGAGCGACGATCATCGCCACCTCTCCCCTCGGCGACATCCCGAACCCGATTGCGAGGGAATCCCTCTTTGAATACCCAAGAATTCGTGCAGGAATAGCACAGCCGACCACTTTTGTGAGAATCGCGACCACGGTAATAACGGCGATGAACAGTAGCACCGGAACGGTCAGGGCCGTTAAATCAACCAGTATGCCCAGCGATACAAAGAATATTGAAGCAAATATGACATAGAGATATTCCCCACCTTCCGCGATGTTCCGGCTGTGCACCAGGTTGATGCCGTTAAAGGAGACCCCTGCAATGAACGCTCCGATAATACCAGATATCCCGATATACTCAGACATTGCCGCAAAGAGGAACGCAATCATCACTGCAAAGATGAACACAAACTCGGGATAATTTTTTGCAATCGGGCTCTGGTCCATTTTGACAATCATCTTTGAGACAACAAATAGGCCAATCAGGGCGAGAATAATCAGGAATCCTACCTGTTTTATGATGATAAAGGCAAGACCCTCGATTGAAAAAGTTCCGAATGCGACATCTGCCGTTATCGAAAGTAAAAGAAGACTGAGTATATCGTCAATCACCGCTGTGCCGATGATCGCCTTTGCAGATTCGCTATCTAAGATGCACATCTCCTTCAGAACATTGGCCGTTATTGCGATGGACGTCGCCGTAAGTGCCGTCCCGATAAAAAGAGCGCTTTCGTGACCGAACCCAAAGGCAACGGAGACACCATATCCGCCCAGCCATGGGACGATGATCCCGATAATTGCGATTATTCCGTACTTCATATTTGCCAGGTCCTTGATTTTAAAATCAAACCCAATAACAAACATGAGGATGACCGCCCCCATTCCGGCGATCGCCTGAACGAATTCCGTATAGGTGATCAATCCAAGAACAGAAGGACCGACAATTAAGCCGAGCAATATCTCACCGACAACTGCTGACTGATTGATTCTTGAAGCAAGGAGATAGCCTGCAAGAGCAAAGAAAAGCAGGAGTGACATCTGAAGTTCCACAGGTGGGACTATTCCAGAACTCATCTCACAAAAATAGGTCAGTCAGACATATCAGTGTTTTGGCAAAAAACACCATCTGCGTTGGCGCCTGGTTCCCATCGAACACACGGCAGAAGAACTAAGATACCCTCCAACCCGGTGAAACCACTTCACATATCTCCGCTCGATGCTGATGACACTGTGCAACGGGCTTTAAGCAATCATCCCGGTTCGTGCATTCCACATCGGGAAATACTAATCTAATTGTTAATCTGAGAATTATTATGCATT
>CAZBYH010000299.1:0-1750 GCA_964496155.1 uncultured Methanoculleus sp. | reverse complement strand
AAACACACGCAAACACACGCACACATCTCTCCGGCTACACCTGCCGCGGCTCTACCTACATCTCCGGGCACACGCACACCCACACGCACGCGCACGCGCACCCATCTCTCCCGGATATTCTGGCGGGAATGGTCCGGCACGGCAACCAATTCCTGAAAGGAGTTTCACGTTCTCATGAGGTCTGATCCGCTCGGTTATGTTAGTTAACTTATGTTCGTTGCTGCCGGGTATTCTCGTATTGGGCTATTTTGTATGATTATTTCTGCATTACGCATGCAATTCGCTTTTTCACACCCTATTATGTCTGAATCAAAGCAAGTGAAAAAAATAAAACAATAACCAGCGGGAAAAAATTGCAAAATGAACAAAAATGGTTCAGGGCCCTGACCTACAAAGGGTTTGTGTTAGTGTGAACCAGTGAGGACAGGGTGCTACACTATTACTTCCTAAGGGTAATAAGGGATTGCATCCACATTTAGGCGTTCATCTCCTTAATCCGGACGAAAAGTTCATTGTTCAGGTGGTGGAAAACCCGAGCCTATGTTGCCCATCAGTGCGGCGTCCGGGTAAGCTGCCTATAAAACTTCAGTGCGACGTCCGAGTAAGATGCATATACGATCTCAGTGAGATATACCAGTGATACCCAACCATCACGAATGTCCCATCCAGCCCGTCTGATTCAAATACCTCAATCCTCCCAATCCCACCCATTCCCCATTCCCCATACCCCAATCCCCCCATCCCCCTAATCCGTGGTCCATGCCATGCTCCTCATCGCAGCCATCACCATCATCCTCGCCTTTGCCTTCACGTTTACCAACGGGTTTCAGGATTCCGCCACCGTGGCGGCCACCTTCATCGCCTCCGGGTCAGCCACCCCTCAGCAGGGGATCACCCTCGTTGCGTGCATGAACTTTGTTGGGGCCATTCTCGGCGGAAGTGCGGTGGCGTTCACCCTCTCCGGCCTGATCATTATGCAGTCCGGGGAACTCCTTCTCCAGGTTCTCCTTGCCGCAATCCTTGCCGCAGCAACGTGGAACATCGGCTCATGGTACTTCGGTTTCCCCGCCTCCTCCACCCATGCCATCATTGGCGGGCTCATCGGGGCGGGCATCATGGCAGCAGGCACGGGAAGCATCTCCTGGGGCGTGGCGGAACTCATCTCCCCTCTGCATGAGGTCACCGGGTTAGTCCGGATACTGCTCTTTTTAATCCTCTCCATCGGACTGGGAGTCGTGGGAGGATACCTGATGCGCAAATCCACACGGGTGGCATTCAGGAATGCAAAACGCACCATAAACAAAAGCATTATCCGTATCAACTGGCTGGCAACCGCAGGAATGGCCTTCTTCAACGGTTCAAACAACGCACAAAAACAGCTGGGCATCATCGCCCTTGTCCTCCTTGCCGCAGGAGAATCTGTCGCTATCACAGTTCCTTTCTGGACACGAGTCGCTTGTGCTGTTCTTCTCGCGCTGGGAACCGTGAGCGGCGGATGGCGCATCATGAAGACCATTGGAAATAAGATCTTCACCATCAAACCGGTGCATGCCATGGACTCCCAGATATCATCCAGTATTACGCTTGCTCTCTCCACACTTGCCGGAGCGCCCGTTTCAACCACGCACATCATTACCATGTCGGTCCTCGGCGTCGGGGCCGCAGAAAATCCCCGGGACGTCCGGTGGCATGTTGGAAAGGAACTCATCATCTCCATGATCGTAACCATTCCTGCAACCATCATCCTCTC
>CAZBYH010000298.1:0-1758 GCA_964496155.1 uncultured Methanoculleus sp. | reverse complement strand
ATATACATGAAATCCGCACTGCGGACCCGTCTTGCTGAAAAAATGGCAGGAGAAATCACGCTCTCTGCATCTCCCGGTGAGGCACTCAAGAAGTGGCGCCTTGCATTCAACATTGCCCCGGGAGTACTTGCTGATGAGATGGTTGTCTCTCCGTCTGTCATCTCTGACTATGAAGGTGGCAGACGAAAGAGTCCGGGTACCGCGGTCGTCGGAAAGATTGTTGACAGCATTCTGAGTATTGATGAAGCGAATGGTGGCAGGCACATCAACAAATTCGCCAAAATCCTCTACAATGACTTTGACCTTGACGTCATCTCTGACATGCATGACTACAACATGCCGATCCCGCTCACGAAGTTTTGCAACGCGATTGCCTGCAAACACCTGGTAGGCTCTATGGATCAGCATATCTACGGTTATACTGTTGTCAACTCCGAAAACGCAATTCTTCAACTTTCAGCCAATGAATTCAACCGAATCTATGGATGGAGCACGGAGAGGGCGTTAATCTTTACCAATGTATCAACCGGCAAATCGCCGATGATCGCAATCAGGGTGACTCCATTCAAACCACGCTGTGTAATTCTTCAGGGGATATCTCCGGAGGAAGTGCATCCGCTTGTTCCCCGCCTTGCAGAGAGTGACCGGATTACTCTGCTGTGCACTGAAATGGATGTCAACGAGATTGTCGATATTCTGAGGGAAGAATTATGGTAGGAATAATTACGTACGGCGCATACATCCCGCGATACCGCATTAAAACCGAGGAGATTGCACGGGTATGGGGCGCAAACGGTGCCGAGATCGCCGCAGGTCTCGGTGTAAAAGAGAAGTCGGTCCCCGACCTTGATGAAGACACGATCACCATGTCCGTTGAGGCAGCACGCGCTGCTCTGGCAAGAAGGGACATCCCGCGTGATGCAATCGGAGCCATCTACGTTGGTTCAGAGTCTCATCCCTATGCGGTGAAGCCCAGTTCTGCAACCGTAGGTGAAGCAATCTGCGCAACACCTGTTATGACCGCAGCAGACTACGAGTTTGCGTGTAAAGCAGGCACCGCAGCTATTCAGACCTGTATGGGTCTCGTGAAGTCAGGGATGGTGAAATACGGATGCGCTATCGGTGCAGACACGGCACAGGGCGCACCCGGTGATGCACTTGAATACACCGCCTCTGCAGGTGGTGCGGCGTTTTTCATTGGAAATGACAACCCGATCGCAGAGATCAATCATACCTGTTCGTTCACCTCCGACACCCCTGACTTCTGGAGACGGGAGGGACAGACATACCCCAGCCACGGTGGCCGTTTCTCCGGCGACCCTGCATACTTCAAGCACGTTCAGGGCGCCGCACACCTGATGATGGACCAAATGGGCACTACGCCGTCTGATTATGACTATGCCATCTTCCACCAGCCAAATGCAAAATTCCCACGGAAAGTCGCTGCAATGCTCGGGTTCACCTCAGAACAGATAAAACCCGGTCTTGCGGTTCCCCGCCTCGGAAACACCTATTCCGGTGCTGTCCCAGTCGGATTATCGGCCACCCTTGATGTGGCAAAACCCGGTGACCATATCTTTGTCACCTCCTATGGGTCTGGTGCCGGCAGTGATGCCTTTGACATCACGGTTACCGATGCAATTGAGTCAGACGTGTTCAACCGCTCTGCTGCACCAACCGTCGAGGAGCTGCTTGCAAACGGAAAGTACCTGGACTATGCACTGTATGCCAAACACAAAGGAAAGATCGTGATGCAGT
>CAZBYH010000297.1:0-1769 GCA_964496155.1 uncultured Methanoculleus sp. | reverse complement strand
CCTCAAGTCGTCGGGTATCGGCGAGTGACCGGTGGATGTCCCCCTCCCGGGGTGCATCATACGTGATATCACAGGAATTCCCCGTGCACGCCATAATCACTTTCGCAAGAACGTTTAGGAATATAGCCTGTATCCGAATCTGGTTGTTCTCTTTGTAAACTTTGCCGATGTTTTTAAACGTTGTTTCATTCATACACTTAAAAATCATTTTTTGTGAAATTCACCCAAATGAAGTCCAGTTCCAAGTTGCTTTGAGCCAAAACCCATATATTACGCCCACCACAATGGCTCCGGGTAGACGTGCGTATCCGTATCCTAACAACACCAAGAAAAGGAATCCCACAATAGACCAAACTTGCCTCATAAGCATAGTACTAAACCCCCATAAAAAGTCGCACCAATGTCATGTACACTGACCCGTCCGGACGCGTCATCCAAAACCGGACAGAAGGCATCGGTCACCTCGGTTACGTACTGATTGAAGACATTCGTGCACCCCGTACGGGTAGTAGGCGCCTTCAGCCCAAACACATCCAGATGCTTCACATAATACTCAGCATTCGTCTGCCAATCGCGATTCATCGCATCCAACTTTCCGATTACCACCTTTTTTCCGAATATTATGTTAACACCACCCTATCACCCTACAACCGATATTTTGTATACGAGTATTTGACGCCGGAATTACTATCTCGTTTCCAAGGTAGAAAACTCATTCCGGCGTGCCGCGACACCACGCAATCGTCTTTGAAAGGCCGTCTGCAAGACTGCATACAGCCACCCTGCCGAGAGTCGCCTCAAGCCGTTTTGTATCCGCGAGTGACCGGTGGATGTCCCCCTCCCGGGGTGCGGCATACGTGATATCACAGGAAATCCCCGTGCACGCCATAATCACTTTTGCAAGAACGTTTAGGGATGTCTCCTCTCCCCCGGCGACATTCAGGATACCACAGTAGTCAGACGTCATCGCCCGCATATTCGCCTGAACCACATCACCCACATAGATGAAGTCCCGCGTCTGTGTCCCGTCACCAAATATGGTAATGGGTTCCCCGGCACAGATGCGGTCGATAAAGATGGATATCACGCCGGAATAGGGCGATGAGGGATCCTGTCGCGGGCCGTAGACATTGAAGTAGCGCAGACAGGTCGTCTTGAGTCCGTAGAGGTCGGTAAAGAGGCGAGCGTAATATTCGCCCATCAGCTTCTGCGCCGCATACGGAGACTGCGGGCGGGGGGTTTCTGTTTCGTTTAAGGGGAGATTCGGGTTGTCACCGTAATTCGCCGCAGACGAGGCGAGCACCACTTTCCGGACACCGGCATCGCGTGCGGCGATGAGCACATTGAGGGTGCCATCCACATTGACCGCATTCGTTCCCACCGGGTCTGCCACCGACTTCGGCACCGAGGCAACGGCCGCCTGGTGAAAAACACCGTCCGCACCGGCGCATGCCTGACGCACAAAAGAGAGATCCGTAATACTGCCGGCAAAGACGGTCACCGCTGAGTACCCTTCCGCCCACCAAAGATTCTCTTTCTTTCCGGTAGAGAAGTCATCCACTATCACGACAGAATGACCCTCCTTTACCAGCGCCTCTGCAAGATGGGAGCCGATAAAGCCGGCCCCGCCGGTGACAACATACCGCATACAAAGATCTATATCGTTTATCATTAGAATAGGTGCCGAACCGTCCCGGCCCGGCGAAGAACCGTTCCTTTAATCCGGAAGAGATCAAATACCGTTCTACCATGTCCAGAGTAGTCCGTAT
>CAZBYH010000296.1:0-1790 GCA_964496155.1 uncultured Methanoculleus sp. | reverse complement strand
TTTCCAGGCTTCTTTGACTTCACTGCCTTCAAGGAAGACAAATCCATGCTGATCAGCATACTTGCGTGCATTCTCTTTTGTGAGGGCCCGGCCAGTCGTTTCATCAAGCATCTCACAGATAGTGACTGCTGGTGTGACGCCTGCCATCTCAGCAAGAGCTATTGATAATTCCGTCTGACCTTCCCGCTGATCCAGAAGGGTGTCTGCTGCCCGCAAAAGCGCCATGTGCCCCGGTGTCCGGAACTCTGCTGCAAAGGTGTCCCCTCCGCCGTTCAGCGTCTTTTTGACCTGTTCTGCAAGACGGGTCACGGTGAGTGCCCGGTCGATATCCGTGATGCCGGTAAAGGTGTCGCGGTGATTGACCCAGAGAGAGAAGGATGAGTGGTTTCTGCGATCATAGGGAATCTCTCCTGCCTGTTCTGCGAGATGTGTCGGCTGAAGAATCTCGCTTGCAAACGGCAGACCGAAGTTCTTTGCCGCCTGTGGATGCAGAGCAGTGCATATCAGACCGCCCCCGTCTTTCCTCATCCGGACAATATGTGCCGGGGTAACCGCATCTGATCTGATTGCGAAATCTGTTTCTCCTTCCCGATCATCAAAATCGTAGAGGAGAACAAATTCCCCTCTTTTGAATGCTTCCAGTGCCTTCTCTATCATTTTCGACTCACCTCAATTGTTATCTGCGTTCCGTCTTCTGCTCCAAGCACATCGCGCAGTCGTTCTGCTGATATCAGTTCAATTATATCCTCGGGGTAATGGCTCCTCCCGGGGACGATGATTGCACACGGGTATCCATTGATTGAGCATTTCAAGGCCTTGGCTGAGCCAAACGTGCGGTCATGATCCGTAAACCCCTCAATATCCGTCCACTCCATTGCGTCAAGCTTGCGGCGTGTCTCGATGCTTGTCGGACTGAGCTTTATGTTAAATGTTCCGGGATACGGGGTGATGCCCAGCTTCTCTGAAAACTGGCGGACATACCCTTCCACGCTGACGTAATACCGACCTTCCCCGAGACCGCTGATCAGTTCCCCTTCCAGTTCGTAATGCCCGTCGTGTACCTCAAATATGCGGCGGTATGCTGCATATTCAGCCCTCAGGTTCTCTTCCCCTGCCTGAGTAACCGTCACATACTGGCCGTCCCCCCGCATGACCCGTGAGATCATATGGGAATTTTCAAGGGAGATCAATCTCCGGGAGGCAGTCTGGGGGCTAATCGCCAGTTCCTGTGCAAGGCTCTGTGAAGAGACGGACACAGCACCGGAAAGCCCGCCCAAAAGGGCGATCTCTTTCAGGCAGATCAGGTCATCGGGTGCGATCATCTAACATCATTTTTGGTATGCATGCCATATATGAGTTATCCTTTCGCTATATCAGTCCTGGATTGCTGGTGGCCTGCGATCTGCATTTCACGCACGCCATCTGCCATATTGATACTACTGATGAAGAGATCGCGCAGTGCATCCCTGTTTGCGTATCTCTCAGCACCTCTCGAATGGCCCAATGCGGGCGCTCTCATCAGGAGTATGACCCGAATATCCCCATGGACAAATGCGCATCAAAGATATCCCTGTCTGTTTATATGACGAATTTATCCATCAAAAACTGCTTTATCCATCCGCATTCCGGATTTAGTAGCCACAGTCACCCGGAAAAACCTCGGGTTTCGTACGGCAACTGTCGGCGAATGACGAAGTGCTCTTCGCTAATTATATAATAGAGATGTGCCAAGAGTATATACATGAAATCCGCACTGCGGACCCGTCTTGCTGAAAAAATGGCAGGAGAAA
>CAZBYH010000295.1:0-1821 GCA_964496155.1 uncultured Methanoculleus sp. | reverse complement strand
ACGATAACATCCGCCTCTTCCGGGGAGGATACGACACTCTTTCCCAGGAGACGGATAAGCTCAGGAAGATCCCCGTTCACATACATTTTCTGACCCTCAAACGCAGAACGGAAATTTTCAAAGCACTGGTCGTGGTCGGCGGGGTCGCATGCCTGTGCCCTCCGGCAGAGACAGAGGAACCGTACCACCACACCCAGAATTCCGCAGGCAGCGGATCTTTTCTCCGGGGTTTCAAGTGCCGTACCGAACATAAAAGGAATGCGGGTGACCGTTTCTATCGGGAATTGTGTGACCACATCTGCAGCCACTCCGCCAAATGAGACCTCCAGATTAACACCCCGTTCATACTGGCATGCAGGTGCATCAGGCTGACGTTCGATCTTCACATTACAGTCATGGCACCCGGTTCCCCGGGTTACTTTCTCCATCTGCCCTACGGCATCAGTGATACTACTCATATCTTTTCCTTTCGTACTATGACACGGGCAGGTGCCCCGTCACCATCGGTGATCTTTAGTGGCAGTGCGATCATGAAATAATTTCCCGCACTGACCACACTGAGGTCAAGATACTCAATAATGGGAATGCCTGCCCCCAGAATCCTGCGGTGCACATTACCTGTCCCTCGATATGCCTCAATGGAGGGAGTGTCAATCCCAATGACTCTGATTCCGGATGCGGCCACAAGTTCTGCTGCATCTTCATCGAGATAGGCATATTCCGGATCAAATGTTTTCTTTTCAGAATATCCTGTTTTGATGATGAGCCGTTCTGCATCCAGCCAGGGACGGATATCCTTTGGACGGATGCCAGAATCCCTGCATCCCAGATCGATAATCGTGACCGGGCCAATAAAGGTCTCAGGCGGAATTTGGTCTATGGTCAGCCCGTCTTCGATATAATGAGCAGGTGCATCAACGTGAGTGCCGCTGTGGCTGCTTGCAACGAGCACGGAAACCCGGTATCCATCCCTCTGAGAACTGCGGCATTCCGGCACACAGTCGCCGGTAAACGTACAGGAAGGTTCAGGAAAAGAGCGGGTGAGGTCAATAAAGGCCATACCCTTCAGAACCCATCTTCTGCAGCGTCAATTGCAGCATCAATCTGCTTCTGGAGTGAATCGGGGAGACCCTGTATCTTCACGTCCAAAAATCCGCGGATGATGGTTGCCGTTGCCTCTTCTTCGTTTAGACCACGCGCCATCAGGTATTCAATCTCCTCGTGGGCGATTTTTCCCACTGCTGCCTCATGGGACAGTGAGGTATTGGTGAGGCGCCCCTCGATCTCAGGGATGGCATGGATGATACCGCTTTCAAGAATGAGACCATTGCACTCAATGTGGCCCCGTGTTTCCTCTGCCCCCCCGATAATGTGGGATCTCGATATCACCGTACCTCCCCGGGTGATCACACGGGACAAGAGTTCGGCACTTGAACCCGTTGCTTCCAGAATTGCACGCTGACCGAGGTCAAGCTTAGAACCTTCTGGTGCGAGAATGACAGAACTAAACCGGGCAGCCGCATTTTCACCGATTAAGCGGGCTTCCGGATACATCTGGACGTATTTCACAGGTTTCATGCTGATGTAATTGGAGAGGAATGTGCCGTTCTCCTCCACCCGGGCTGCACTGTGTGGAACAACGGTTACATCCTTACCCCAGGTGTGGATCATCGTTGTACTGATGAAGGCATTTTTCCCGACATAACATTCCGTGATGCCATAATGAGAACCATGGCCGGCAGAGTGGCTGGAGACACATCCGGTTATAAGATGCAGTTCCGCTCCTTCTTCGGCAATGATAATATTGTGGACAGTCTGGAT
>CAZBYH010000294.1:0-1821 GCA_964496155.1 uncultured Methanoculleus sp. | reverse complement strand
CAGACTGAATTTGTCTGCCGGTTTCTGCCGGACGGCACACACGTATTCATAAACGATGCCTACTGCCGTTATTTTAATAAAACGCGTCAGGAACTCATGCAGGCTAAATTTAAGCCGGTTATACCGAAAGAAGATCAGATGCGTATCACAGGGATGCTGCAGTCTCTTACTCCGGACCATCCTGTTGCAGCTATCGAAAACAGGATAGTGATGCAGGATGGCACCATCCGGTGGTAGCAGTGGAGCGACCGGGCCATCTTTGATGAGAACGGCAGCGTAACGGAATACCAGTCGGTGGGCAGGGATGTCACAGAGATGAAACATGCCGAGAATGCCATACTGGAGGCAAACAGCAAACTCAGCCTGCTCTCTTCTATTACCCGGCATGACATCCAGAATCAGCTGAGTGCCCTGCTGATGCTGGAGGAGCTCCTGAAAAAAGACATTACCGAAGAGCAGCCATCCGCCTATGTCGATGCCATCATCGATGTCACCAATAAGATCGGGGAGCAGATACAGTTTGCCCGCGATTATCGGGATCTGGGGCAGGTCAAACCTGCGTGGCAGAGTCTCCGGGAGGTGGCCGATCAGGCAGTTATGCAGTCTCATGCGTGTAGTATCAGGACAGCCATAGGTGCGGAGGACGTCTTTGTATACGCAGATCGTATGCTCGGGAAGGTCTTCCTGAATCTCTATGACAATGCCATCCGCCACGGGAGAACAATAACACAAATCCGGATTTCGTTCCAAAACGAAGGCACAACCGGTATCATTACCGTCACAGATGATGGAATCAGAGTTCCCACCGATATGAAGGAGAAGACATTCAATCATCATATGAGCCCCAATACCGGACTGGGGCTCTTTCTTGCTTCAGAGATCCTTGCCATAACGAAAATTTCAATACGGGAAACCGGAGTGCCCGGGAAAGGATCCGTATTTGAGATGCTGATACCGGAAGGCAAATGGAGGCGTGGCTCAGAATTTGTTCCTGACCTAAAATCGAGAAATACCTCATCCACCAGTCTCTCCTCCGGCAAATTCAGACCACAACCGCGATAATAAAGATAAAAGTCATAAACAAGCCCCATTTTAAATAATAACCACAATACAGCCCGGATTAACCGGATTAAATTAATTACGGAGTAAACTATTAAATCCTGTCATGCCTATTCAGTAAGATATGAGTAATATTACTGTCAGCCCGGAGGACTGCACGAAATGCGGAGTATGCGTAAGAGTCTGTCCGGTGTCAATCATCTCAATGAAAGAGAATAAACTGCCGATGATTGCAAAAGACCTCGAAGACAAGTGTATAAAATGCGGACATTGTGAGATATTCTGTCTGTTTAATGCACTGGAAACAAATTTCGAAGGCGTATATCCATTATCAATGAGTGAGCGAGCGGCTGACATCAAACCCGAACAACTCGCAAAATTCGTTCAGACCCGCAGGTCTATCCGTCATTACCGGAAAAAACCGCTTAAACGGGAATTAATTGAACAGATGCTGGATGTCATCCGCTACAGCCCGACAGCAGCCAACAGCCAGAAAGTAAAATGGATTGTCGTCCATGACGCGGAGAAGGTGCATGCTATTGCAGAGCACACCGTCGAGTGGATGAAGACCGAGGTAGAAAAGCGCCCGAATCACCCATACTCACTCCAGTACAACGGTATCATCCGGCGATGGGGGCTGGGTGAGGATGCAGTCTGCCACAGTGCACCCCACCTCCTCATCGCTATGATAGAGAAAGGGAGCACCTGGGCAAAGGCAGATCCGATCATTGCACTTTCCTACTTTGAACTGGTCGCAAAGGG
>CAZBYH010000293.1:0-1825 GCA_964496155.1 uncultured Methanoculleus sp. | reverse complement strand
GGGGTTCCAGTCGGTGACTCAGGGCAGTCCAGACTTTGAGGGGAAAGGATTGCGGGTGAAACACTTCAAAAAAGATAATTATAGTAACAATTCTGTTTTAAAATGATGGTAACAGAAGGATGTCCCGTCATGAAGATGTCTGATCTTCCACATCAGAGATAGGCGAAATCGTCTGAAAAGAGTTTTATTTTCTCACAAATCACTTCATCCCCCCGGAAAGACACGCAACCGCGAGATCATTCAGGTCATCGAGATCATAGCAGCATACCCTGTCATCCACCTCAGGACGGCGTGAAAACGTCCGTGCCACAATACAGAAATACTCCCTGCGTGTGTCGGTGTGCCAGGACACGTGAGGGGTTTTTGCCAGTAACTCCTCATAGACCCGTATCCCGTCCACATCATCCTGCCACTTGCATTCACAGAAGAGAATTTCGTACGGATGTTCACGGAGACAGACAATATCGATCTCATCCCCCCGGTGCCACCAGCTTCCTATCCGGCTGTAAACAAAGGGCAGGACACCCTGTCCGTTAAAGAGTTCAAAGAGATCCATCACCATCCCCTCAAAGTGCCTGCCCACATATGCATTGAAACGCGGCCGGACATATTGATCAACGATCAACTGTGTATTGCCACGCTCAAGAGATTCCAGGTACGGGTTGACAAACGAAAACCAGAAATTAAACAGATTGTCTGAAAGAAAATAGAGCCCTTTTCTGCTTTTCTGCCCTTCGGTCACAGGAATACGACGGTAGACCAGGTTCAGGTCGATTAAAACGGAAAGATATTTGCTGACAACACTCTTGGAAAGGCCGGTATCATTACATATCAGTCCAATACGATGATTTCCCTGTGCAATAGAATAGAGAATAGAGAGATAATACCGGGGTTCTGTCAACTCTGAACGGATAACAAACTCAACATCCCGAAACAAAAAGGAATCTTCCCGAAGTATCTTCTCGCCGATATTCGTCATGATATCCGTTTCCGGATTGGCTGCCATGATATATGCAGGCGTCCCGCCAAAGACCGAATAAAATTCCACCGTTTTTCGCATATCCCCCAGATACTCAAGAACATGGATAAACCGAAGAGGCTGCAAAAGAATCTGCCCCGTTCTTCTTCCAAAGAGAGGACTTGCATGACTCATTGTCGATGCCTCCATCATAGAGATGCTGGAACCTGAGAGAATGAGAAACACCTGAGTATCCTTGAGGTGATTATCCCAGTACGCCTGAAGAATGGAGGGAAGGGAAGAGTCTTCCTTCACCAGATAGGGAAATTCATCGATGGCAATAATAATCCGGGAGCCTGAGTGCTGAAGAATATATTCAAAGAAACTGTCCCAATCGGAAAACCCATTCTTCTTCAGAAAATTATCCTGAAAAAATTCCCCCAGTTCTGCTGAAAAACGTCTGAGCTGCAGCATCTTTGACTCTTCACGGGCGAGGAGACGGATTCCATTTTTTGATGAGATAAACTTATCAAGAAGATCGCTTTTCCCTACCCGCCGTCGCCCGTAGAGTACAATAAGCTCTGCTCCATCTTTTTCATATCGTTCGTGGAGAAGGAAACGCTCCCGGTGACGGTCCAGGAATATACTCATAAGTAGTATACTTGCAAGTAGACTATTTTAATATTGTGGTGAAATTATCCGATCTTATCATCATAAGAATGGAACTTTCAGGAGGACGACAGGAGAGAAGAGCAAGGCTCCATTCCTGTGGGGAATGAACCAGATTCCATGATTGTTGCGGAGATTGATCCGGGTATTGCACGGGTCGGTTACGATATTTTAAACAAAACGGATTGTTACCGGACC
>CAZBYH010000292.1:0-1830 GCA_964496155.1 uncultured Methanoculleus sp. | reverse complement strand
CGATGGTTGATTATAGCACGCAGGAGCTGGGTGGGCGGCCGGGGAAGCACGCGGCAACGATTGACGTGCCCGATTTTCTGGGGTTTACCCAAGAGGCAAAAGCCTTTGATATTGATATCATGCTCGAGATAAAAGATAAGGAGATAAGTGCTCTCAAGGCGATTGCGGCGCTAGAGAGGGATAAACGGCTCATACGGGGTAATCTATAACGTTTAGCACCCCTTGGCTGTTAGTTAGCCCAAATATATCCTACTCTTCATTTTACCAGCCACGCTCTGAATCCCGCAAGCGGCCGGGTGTTTACCACATCCTCTTTTTCCAGCCACCCCCGGCGGGCCACTGCCACCCCCAGATCCCGATACCGGAGATGGTCTTTGTGATGAGAATCAGTTCCGATTCCCATCGTCGCACCGCAAGCCTTTGCTCTGCGACACAGGATGTCAGAGAGGTCGAGTCGGGCAGGATATGCGTTGATCTCAAGTAATACATGGGCCTCAGCCGCTGCTCCAAAAACAGCATTCACATCAAACCGGTATGGCTCCCGTGTCATGACGCAGCGACCGCTGGGATGGCCAATCATATCCAGATAATCGTGGTGGATGGCGGTGATCATCCGTTCAGTCATCTCTTTCTCTGGCATGGCAAACCCGGAGTGGACGCTTCCTATCACAAAGTCGAGGTCGCGAAGCACCTCTGTTTTAACGTCAAGGTTTCCTTCACGATCAATATTCGCCTCGATGCCGTGCAGTATGGTGATGTCTTCCATGTCACGGTTCAGGTCAGCAATCTCTTTTCCCTGTCTCTTAATCTCTTCATCAGACATCCCGTGGACAACAGGCAGTCCTGCCGAATGGTCGGTGATAACAATGTATTCACACCCTTGTGCCTGTGCCGCCATTGCCATCTCGCGGATGGTATGGGCACCATCGCTCCATTGGGTGTGCATGTGCAGATCCCCCTTCACCTTTCCATACCGGATAAGATCAGGAAGGTTTCCATCTTCAGCCGCCGATATTTCACCGGTGTTTTCCCGGAGCTCAGGAGGAATGAAGGCAAGACCAAGTGCGTTATAAATATCCTCTTCGCGTTCACAGGCAATGACCTCGTTTCCTTCCCGTGTCGAGAGGCCGTATTCGTTCAGTTTAAACCCACGGCTGATGGCACGCTGCCGCAGGCTGATATTATGGGCTTTTGACCCGGTGAAGTACTGGAGTGCAGCACCGAACTGGTTCTCGGGTATCACCCGGAGATCCACATGCAGGTTCTCTGAGAGAACAATCGTGGATCGTTTCGGCCCCTGCATCAGCACGCGTTCTCGTTCGGGAAGCGAGCAGAAGAATGCCGAAACCGTATCGGGGTCATCTGTTGCAACCAGAATATCCACATCCCCAATGGTCTCTTTTCGCCGCCGGATGGACCCCGCAAGACACGCTTGTTGCACTGATGGATGTTTCCGCATTTTTTCTTCAATCGCCTTTGCTTCAGGAAGAATAACGCCGAGGAGAAGACGGGTGTGACGCTCCTTCCAGACCAGAATACTCTTTGCAATTTTCTCTTCCGACTTTACCCCGAATCCCTGAACGGCTCGTATTCGTTTCTCTTTTACCGCGGCCTCGAGGTCTTCGACACCGGTGATGCCGAGGTCTGTATAAAGAAGGCGTGCCTTTTTCGGGCCTATCCCTTCGATCTCCAAGAGCTCTCTGAGCCCCTCAGGGAATTCTTTGCGCAGTAATTCAAGATAGGGGAGCGTGCCCTCTTCAATGATGGTTCGGATATTTGCTGAGATGGCAGTCCCCACACCGGGAATGGTTTTCAGTTCATTCCGGTGAT
>CAZBYH010000291.1:0-1832 GCA_964496155.1 uncultured Methanoculleus sp. | reverse complement strand
CGGAGTTAAAGGTGCATCCCAAAGAGTCGTATGAGGATGTAATAAAACGCCTTGTGGAAGACGCTGTTGATGATGAACCCTTAAGCGATGCAACAATACAGGCAATTGAAGAATCACTTGCGGATATCAAAGCAGGCAGAGTGTATTCCTTAGAAGACGTTGCACAAGAATTAGGTCTGAATTAATATGGGTTATACGGTTCTGGTGACGAATCGTGCAAAAAAGAGTCTTGCACAGCTTCCAAAAAATATCGCCCAAGAGATTTACCTTGCATTAAAATCCCTTTCGGGTCAGGATAATCCTGCACTACACGTAAAAAAATTAAAAGGAAACAAGAATCCTCCGTTTTATTCTCTTCGTGTGGCAAGGTATCGGGCGATTCTCAATATAGAGGACAACGTAATGGTGATACATGTGATTGAGGTCGGTCACCGCAAGAACAAATACCTGCAAACGTAATTTTGGTAGAATGGAGTGCTGTTTCATCCCCTTTTAATCGTCTTTTGATTCTTCTGTTCATTCAGTGCCATCTTCCCCGCCTTATCGTCAAAAATCCCGACCCAAACCACAACAGATTATTATCCCCCCACCCTCAATATTCAATCATAGGTAATAGCAAGGGGATATTGACACCAAATGGCGGCAACCGATTACACCGAAAAACAATTTGAAACCGATATCGAATCATCCCTTTGCACCAAAGGTGGATACACCAAAGGAAACCCCGAGACCTTCAACCGCAATCTTGGCCTTGACACCGTCACCCTCCTTTCCTTCATTAAAACAACACAGCCCAAAGAATGGAAAAAATATACCGACATATACGGGAGTGACAGCGAAAAGACATTCATTGAACGCTTCACCCGCGAAGTGGCACGCACAAGCCTCATTCGCGTACTCCGGCAGGGCATCAATGACCGCGGATGCCGGTTTCGTGTCGTCTACTGGAAACCGGAGACCGCAATAAACATTGAGTCCGTGAACCGCTACAACCAAAATACCCTCCATTGCACCCGTCAGCTCCACTACTCCCCCGTAAATGAGAACAGTCTCGACATCGTGCTCTCGGTAAACGGCATTCCCATCGTCTCGATGGAACTCAAAAACCAGTTCACCGGCCAGAACGTCAAAAACGCAATCGGGCAGTATCGTTTCGACAGAAACGCCCGTGACCCCATCTTTGAATTCAAACAGAGAGTCATCGTTCACTTCGCCGTAGACCTCTACAACGTTTACATGACCACCCGCCTCAACGGAGCAGGCACACGGTTCCTCCCGTTTAATCAGGGGTCTAACGGTGCAGGAGAAGTCGGTGGAGCAGGAAACCCCTTCATCTACGAGGCATATCAGACAGCCTATCTCTGGGAACGTGTCCTCACAAAGGACAGCCTCCTTGAAATCCTGCACAAATACCTGCACATCAAGACCGAAACACTCGTGGACGCAACCGGAAAAGCAACCCAGACAAAAGAGCATGTCATCTTCCCCCGGTATCATCAGTTAGACGTAGTAACAAAACTCCTCGCAGATGTACGCGAACACGGCGCAGGCAAAAACTATCTCATCCAGCACAGCGCCGGAAGCGGGAAATCAAACTCCATTGCATGGCTCGCACACCGGCTCTCCGGACTCCATGACGATGAAGACAATAAAATCTTTAAATCAACCATCGTTGTCACCGACCGGAAAATCCTCGACAATCAGCTTCAGGACACCATCTATCAGTTTGATCATGTCGAAGGGGTTGTCGTAAAAATAGATAAAGACTCAAAACAGCTCCGCGATGCCATCAACGATGGTGCAGGCATCATCATCACCACCCTTCAGAAGTT
>CAZBYH010000290.1:0-1836 GCA_964496155.1 uncultured Methanoculleus sp. | reverse complement strand
AAAAAGGAAATTGAGCCGTGCATGCGGAATAAATTTATAAATCAGGAAAATCAGCTTAGAGAGGCGGGAATTCAGGACATTCTAAAAAAAGGGGAGCATGTGCAAAATAACGGAGATTTGTTCGATTAGTTTCAAAACAGTTCTCTTTCGTGTGTTCGGTGCACACCAGGAGTGTTCCCATTTTTAGATTATCGGTGTTCGTTCATCTCTGCACCACCTCAAAAAAGACGCAGAGGTGTTCATAGAGCTCTTTTGCCTTATCATCCATCCGTCCTATCCGTGGAGGGAACTCCCGCATACCGCAGTGAGCGAAATCATTTCTGATACCGGAGAGTTCTCCCCATAGTTTGGTTATCTGCTCTTCCCAAGGGAGCTGCATGTACCAGTCAGTGAGACTGGTTGGGCTGTAAGGAGATTGTTTGATGTCCAGAAGGGCAGCCCCGAAGGTCCGCGACATCTCATGACGGGTGTCGGGATTCAGCCATCCGGTATAGCCATCTCCATAGCGGAGGAGGAGCATGACATTCACCATCCACTCGCGGGAGAAGGTCACTCCCTGCAAAAGAAGACCCCGTTCAACCATGAATCCGATAAGATCAAGCTCTTTTCCCACATGAGCCCAGGTGAGACCCTCCTCTGGATCCGGCCTTTGAATACCGAGATCACCTACCATTCGAATTTCATCAAGCACCCCCACGAGAGGCGGAGTGAATATCTCCATCTCGGCGGTGGCCTCATCGATATCGCGAGCAATACCAGATGCAAAGTTCAGAGCCTCAACCGGGCGTGCCAAACGTGTGGCCAACGCAAATCCGTTCAGGGTTTCGGCAAACCGTGAAAGTATCTCAGGTGCATCCGGATGCCCGGAAAGGTAGGCTTCTTTTGCGGTGCGGTTTGCAAGGTAATTGATGCCAGCCCCATCCACTGACCGGAGAAAGGCATCCACACTGGCGGTCCAGTCAAGAATTGAGAGAAACGGTGTCAAATCCAGAATAGGAGACGACTGACCCCCATCCCGTTTAAGGCAATAAAAAACATGCGAGATCTCTGCCTTGCCCGTTGTACGAAAAAAGGCTGCAGAAAGAAAACCAATTAAAAGATGAGATCGGAGCCCATGGCTGATATCAAAGACAATTCTTTCACCATCATTGATGCTGTTTTCCAGTGCCCTGAAGATCTCCCATAGTTCACCTTCGGTCTCCCCATTGGGGATAATCTCCATCTCCGAATGTACCCCACATCTGGCAAGTGCCACTGAAACCGGTTCCCATGCGACATTTTGGGCACCTTCTGGCGTAAAGATGACGGCAGTATCCACTGTTCCAAGGAGATTACATATCGCCTCCTGCACAAACCGTGTTTTGCAGGACGTGCCTACACAGGTATACACACCCGCCTCGTTTTCCCGCCCGCCCAAAAATGAGATCAGTTTTATTGAAGATACCTCCTTTCCTTGAGAGAAATGAATCTACTGCCAAGACGGGATCACCGATCACGCACCCGATAGTATGTCCTTTGTATCTCTTTTTTCGTTCAACGGTTATGTACATTCGTTTTGGACATGCGTCTGAGAAGAGGAAATATGTATTTGAATCAGATCTTAATCAACACAAAAGGGTTTTTTCACCGGCATACACAAATTTTGGCGATGATTATTGTTTTAAAATACGTGCACACTAAGAACCGGCATAAAATTTTGCATCTGTTGATACTACGTGGCATCCCCTCTCATATGGTGCCATAATCCGTCCGGGACTTTTACTCCCGTCTAAAACACAAATTACCCTATCTCAGTCCAACCATTTGCAGGGATTTCAAGTGTGTCTCCGGCACTCA
>CAZBYH010000289.1:0-1845 GCA_964496155.1 uncultured Methanoculleus sp. | reverse complement strand
TGGATAAGGCACTGTTGTCAGGAAATATGTTGGTTGGTTCGTTCTGAGTCATAATCCGTGGATTGAAACAGAAATTACCCGGTTTTATTGGAGGGGGGTTCGCAAAGTGAGCTGAATTGTGTTTCTGTATGGTCAGAATTAGATGAAATGAAGTCATCATGAGGGAAATACTGCCCCTTAGATGAGCGGGAATTGCGGATGTCACCCCTATTTACCCAAAAAAGTGTCCGGAAGAGATCCGGGAAGGCATTCAATACAGATACACAGACTGGCTGAGAAAAGGCGATGATCAGATCTCCCCTTCCCTGACAAGAAACGCAATAATATCGCACATCTCCACCAGACCGAGGGCAATGCCGTCCGCGTCCACCACAATCACATCCGGATGCCGGTTCTTCTCCATGGCAAGCAGTGTCTCTGCGATGGTGGCGGTGTCCGGCACCATCACATGACTGTGGGTCATCAGTTCACTGGCATGCAGGGCTTCACTTTCATGCAGACATTCAAGACATCCCAGTTTCCGCCGGCTCCGGATACCCATACCCGATGTAATGGCAGAAAGAAGGTCCATGCGGGTGATGATACCCAGGAAATGACATGCCTCATCACATACGATGATATCAAAACACCCCTTCCGGGTATAGGAGCGGTAGATATCGGCAACCGGCGTCCCGGGGTACACGCGTGCAAAATCCCTCCCCATAATCACAGTTATTAAAGTACTTTCTGGGTCTGGTCTTTCCACCCCACTGTTCATTTCTTTCCCTGCCATGCGGATAGAGAGTGATCTGCATCGTGGGAGATATAGATAGCGGCCGTATATACCGGGATAAACACCGGGCGGATCCTGTCAGGGTCGGTTGCAGACTCCAGTACAGGCCCCGGAGGGAAAGATGAGAGCTCCCTGCCGCCCAATTTCCTTGGGATCTCACCCTGAATTCCCTCGTGTGGATGCCCCCGTATTCTGACACACGTCATCAGGGGAGGTAAAACGTTACTTTACCTCTCCCTGTAAGGTAATCGTCTTCTCAGTAACGGGAATTGTCTTTCCTGACATTTCCAGGGCACGGTCAACGACATACCGCACACCGCCACAACATGGCACCACCATACGGGCGATGGTTATTGATTTTATCGGATGGAAAGAGAAGATATCTGCCAGTTTTTTCACATAACCCTTAATATCAGCGTCCAGCTTCGGGCAGAAGATGACCAGAATTTTGCCGCGCAATAATGAATGAAATCCTGCGTAGGCAAAGGGCACACAGTCAGCAGCGATCAGCAGATCAGCATTGTGAAAATACGGATTTGCTGCGTTCAGGAGGCTGAGCTGAACGGGCCACTGGCGCAGTTCTGATGGTGCATTCCCTGATGTACCACCCGTTTCGTCATGGGCATCCCGTGCAATGGTTTGTGCCTCAGTCCCCGGACAGGTAGCACACTGACTTTTGCCGCTTTCTCCGGGTTTTTGAAAAATTCCTGTTGCATTATGATCCGGAATAGGAAGGCCCTTCTCAATCATATACTCGATTGCCTGATTATACAGTTCCGTTTCCCCGTGTCCGGCAAGGTGCTCGAGATGAGCGCGGATAACCCCCGCTCCCTGCCGCACGATATTTGCCATCACCACCCTCTCGTCATAGGGTTCTGCTTCCCGTTCGATAACAGAGATTGCCCCCTCGGGGCAGGTGCCGATACAGGCCCCGAGGCCGTCACAGAAGAGATCGCTTACTAACCGCGCTTTTCCGTCGATGAGCTGAAGGGCTCCTTCCGGACAGTCCGGGATGCACTCGCCGCACCCGGTGCATTTGTCTTCATCAATGGTGATTATTTTTCGTTTCATGT
>CAZBYH010000288.1:0-1847 GCA_964496155.1 uncultured Methanoculleus sp. | reverse complement strand
AAATAATGGTATCCGATGTACGGGTTCTGCGGCTGGGCCACCGGCCGGAACGTGACCAGCGGGTAACCACCCATGTAGCCCTTACCGCCCGGGCACTGGGGGCAAAGGGGATGTACCTTGCAGCAAACGATGATGGCGTGCGCCGCTCGGTGACCGATGTCGCCGCACGCTGGGGCGGGGACTTTTTTGTCGAGAATAATGCCTCATGGAAAAAGGTCATCCGGGAATGGAAAGATGAAGGCGGCATTGTCGTCCATCTGACGATGTACGGTTTGCGGATGACGGACGTCATCAATGAAATAAAAGAACACGAAAAAGTGCTGGTGGTCGTTGGCGCCGAGAAGGTTCCTTCAGAGATCTATGACCTCGCGGACTATAACATCTCAGTTACGACACAACCCCATTCAGAGATCTCTAGTCTCGCACTCATCATGGACAGGCTCTTTGACGGAAATGAACTGAACCGCGAATATCCGGATGCGGATATGCAGATCATCCCATCAGTACGCGGTAAGAGGTTTGAGAGTTGAAAGGCCGGGTTCTCGTTGCAGGATTTGCAACCCGCCATGTGGTCAGGTCTGCATATGCCGCAGGCTACGAGGTCTATGCCGTCGACCATTTTTGTGATCAGGACCTCACCTGGTACACAAAAGAACACCAGACCTTTGAAGAACTAGCCGAACTGCCGGACCGTGTTGCAGACTTCTGTTCACGCCATACCTTTGATTACATCGTTACTACCTCCGGCGCCGAGGCCATGGACCTCGGGCGCACTGTCTGTGGAACACCACGGGGTGTGGCAGCACGGTTCTGTACCAAAACAAGCATCCAGGAGTTCTTTGAGGAGCATAATTTTCCCGTGCCCCCCCTCCTTCCTGAAGGCGAATATCCTGCGTTTATTAAACCAGACGTCGGCGCGGGTGGCTGGCGAAATACCCTTGCAGTCACACCAGACGATGAGGCGGCATGGACGGACTGCTGGCCGGAGACCCCATACATCCGCCAGATGCCGGTGGAAGGCATCCCATGCAGTGTATCCTGCATCGCTGACGGCACGTCTGCACGGGCGCTGAGCCTGAACCGCCAGTTTAACCGCGGTGAGGAAGGGGAACGCCGATTTGGATTTGCCGGTGCCCTGACACCATTCCAGCCGCAGGAACGAAAGAGCATTTTCACTCTCGCTGAGGATATTGCAGCGAAAAGCGGGTGTATCGGATCACTGGGTATCGACTTTATGGTAACAGATGACGGCATTCGGGCCATTGAAATCAACCCACGGTTCCAGGCGACGCTTGACGTCGTTGAGATGAGCATGGATACCAATATATTTGAGATGCATTGCAACGCAGCGTCCGGCATTCTGCCTGCCTCCCGGCCAAACCCTGTGATGACTGCGGCCCGCTCCATCATCTTTGCAGAACGCGATTGTGTGGTCGCAGATGATCTGAAATCACTCCACCCCGACATTGCAGACATTCCATGGGTTGGAACAGAGATTGAAGAGGGGGGGGCTGTTCTCAGCGTGTATGGCCTGGGCAGAGATGAGGCCGAAGCACTGGCTGCCTTGGGTAAGACTATTAGCAGAGTACACAGATATATGAGCAGATGGTAGAGGAAGCAGACGTGCTGGATAATCCTGCAGTCCGTACGTATTTGATCCGGATGGTGGGAGAAGAAGGGCTGACCCTTCTGGAAAAATTTGACCGCGAACTTGAAAAGACCGATGAGGAACTGGCCGAAGAGACCGGGATTAACCTCAATTCGGTTCGAAACACGTTATACACACTCTACGGAAAGCGCCTTGCCCAGTACCGGCGCGAAAAGAATCAGGAGACCGGATGGCTCAC
>CAZBYH010000287.1:0-1879 GCA_964496155.1 uncultured Methanoculleus sp. | reverse complement strand
TGCCGGTGAGTGCATCTTTTACCTCAGGGCCGACAGCGCCTTTCATGGCAGTGCCGAGAGAGATGTTCTTTTCAAGAACCGCAACCCTGGGGACGCCCGCAAGTGCCTGTGCAATCTCTTTTGCCGGGAACGGCCGGTAGGTCCGTATCTTCACGAGGCCCGCCTTGATACCGTCCGCGCGCATCTCGTCGATGGCATCTTTTACCGTGCCGCACAGGGAGCCAAGGGCAACGAATGCAATATCCGCATCGTCCATGCGATAACTCTCGGTGTGCGTGGAGTAGTCGCGCCCGAACATCTCCCCGAACTCTTTGCCTGCCTCACTGATAGCGTCGCCGGCTCGCTGGAGTGCCTGATCTGTCTCATATCTGAACTCCATGTAGTAGTCCGGTGTGGCATACATGCCCATGGAGAGAGGCGCTTTTGCATCGAGTTTGTTGTAGGGCACATAGGGCGGAAGGTATGCATCGATCTCTTCCTGCGCCGGGATATTTACCGGTTCATAGGTGTGTGAGAGGATGAATCCATCAAAGCATACGAATCCGGGAATCAGGACGTCGTGTCGTTCTGCTGCCTTGTATGCGATGAAGTGCTGGTCGGTCATCTCCTGAACATCTTCGCCGTAGAGCTGGAACCATCCGGAATCCCTGAGGGAGATGGAGTCCTGCTGGTCGTTCCAGATAGAGAGCGGTGCGCCGAGTGCACGGTTCGCAATTGACATGATGATCGGCTGGCGCATGCCTGCCACGTTGAAGACCACTTCTGCCATCAGCATGAGGCCCTGAGATGAGGTGGCTGAGTAGACACGGGAGCCTGCGGCGGATGATCCGAGGCAGACAGAGAGTGCGGATAACTCCGAGTCTACACACAAATATTCTGCGTCCAGATCACCGTCTGCGACCATCTCTGCGAGGCGCTCAACGATATGGGTCTGGGGGGTGATTGGGTATGCGGAGACGACTTCAGGCCGGCAGAGCCTTACTGCTTCTGCAATGGCGTGAGATCCTTCCATTATCTGTAACATCTTATTTTTCCTCCAGAATCATTTTAATTGCTGCTGAAGGGCATTCGTTGGCGCATACGCCGCAACCCTTGCAGTAGTCGAGGTCAAAGTGGATCTCGCCTTCCTTTTCACTGACTGCCGTTTCCGGGCAGGCAAGGCTACAGGTGCCGCAGAGCGTGCATTTCTCCATATCTACGACCGGCATGAAGACACGCCATGATCCGGTTTTGTTGTCCGGTGCCTTGCCGGGTGCAGCTGCACATCCGATACGAAGTGCCATCTTACTGTCCCTCCTGTATTAATTCGTAGGCGCGGTGTGCTGCTGCGATATTTTTCTCAGCAAGGGATCCGGAGAAGCGCTCAGATAATGCCTCTTCCAGTGCTTCCAGGCTGATTTCACCGGTAGCCGCGGCAAATGCACCCATGAGGGTGGTGTTTGTGATCGGCAGCCCGAGAATCTCAAGGGCAAGGGATGTTGCGTCGATAGCGATGAGTTTTACCCCTTCAGGCACACCCTCAACCGAGTCTTTATCGGTGTTAACGAGCACAATGCTCCCCTCTTTGAGTCCACTGAAAACATTGACATCGGCAATGAGCGAACTATCCTGCACGATAATGTAGTCGGGTTCATATATCTGACTGCGAAGGCGGATCTTCTCGTCACTGAAACGGACGAATGCCTGCACTGGTGCTCCACGCCGTTCGACACCGAATGCGGGAAACGCCTGTGAATAGACGCCGCTTTTGAAGGCAGCGGTTGCGATGAGCTCTGCTGCGGTCACAGACCCCTGACCTCCTCTTCCATGGATGCGTAGTTCTCTCAAAAGTATCCCCGTATAATCTTACATGATTAATAGATAAGAATTTTTGGAAGGG
>CAZBYH010000286.1:0-1880 GCA_964496155.1 uncultured Methanoculleus sp. | reverse complement strand
CCACCAATTCTTGTGATGGAGCATCTCCACTACAAATGAATTTTTTCACTTTACTTTTTTTTCCCTTAAACCAAACATCTTTCACCAAAAAATATTGGGGTTTCCGATTTTTAGGATAGTTAATTTCAACCCTATATGGCTTCCGTGACATACCACTCATTGGCGGGGTGGAATATATATTATTTTTGTGCATTTCTCCGCCATGCCCCCGGAGAAAAATGAATTAATCGGTTGTAATATCAGTCACCGGTCGTATTGACATATCTGGCCGCTCAATGCGATACTATACGTATCTCACTCCTGACGAATTATGACAATATAGTGCTATGCAGTATCACCTTCCTTGCAACAGGTTTGCGGATCAGGTAACATCGTGAATTATTATCATTCACAAATAGCAGATTAAGAAGAAAACACCAATATCGGGCAATATTCAAAGCAATTTCTTTCTTATCTTTCATACGTTTATTTACGGCCCGCAGTGCCTCCGTAACGGGGTATCCCAGGGTAAATCCATCTTCTCAAGAATACTCCACAATAAGGCCCCGGAAAAGGAACTTAATTCATATGGAGTTTGCGTGGATTGACTGTATCGTATATACCGGGGGATGGTAACCGGGGGTTTTTGAAGATTTCTACTAAGCCAGAATTTGTTTGAATTGCCATTGGATGGCTATTCAATTTTGAGCAAAAAAACATATTTGTATCCCGTAGTCGCGGAAATACGTGCTAAAAATATAGAATCCTGACAGATCAGAAATCTGTCATTACTCTGAACTGGTCAATCTCTTCACAGTTGAGTTCCTCAAGGAACTGTTCAGCTGCGTTTTTGATATTCTTGCTTGCGGTGATTGCACGGCCCACCACAAGGATGTCTGCGCCGGACTTCAGTGCTTTCTTTACCACATGCTGGCGGATGCCGCCTGCGGTTGCGACGAGAAGGTTTCCACCGGCTGCTTCTTTGATAGCGGCGATGTTGCCCCAGTTATATTCAGTGCTTTCGTCATCGATGGCACGGTGCAGCTCAACGATGCCTGGCGCAGCGCCACGGGATGCAAGTTCTGTAATGAGTGCAACAGGATCCTCGACATTGAGCATGTCAATGACCGAGTAGATACCGGTCTTTCGTGCTTCAAGGATGAACTTCTCAATTGTTGATACCGGTGCAAGACCAGAGACAACAACGGCGTCTGCAGCTGCATTTGCTGCCATCCGTGCTTCGAGGTTGCCGGTATCGAGGGTTTTTAAATCAGCGACGATAAACGCGTCAGGACGAATCCTGCGTATCTCTGAAACAACATTCAGACCGAACTGTTTGATCAGAGGGGTGCCTGCTTCAATGATCACATGATCATTTTTCGGAACCTGTGTCAGCACACGTTCAACAGATGCCATATCGACAAGATCCATGGCCACCTGCAGATATGGCGGGTCCCAGAGGCGGTGAACTTTAAAGCCCATAACCGCATGCCCCGCACGGTCTTTTTCTCTAATGAGAACTTCCTTGCTTGGGAACTTTTCAAATGCCCGTGAAATAGCCTGCTTTGTTGCACCGTAGTTGTAGCGGTAAATACGGTTGTAGTCCTCTGCATCCGGGTGCAGGTAGATGCTTGCCATAATGACAATATCTTCAATATCCACGTGATCAAAGACACCCTCTTCAACGCTGTCAGCAACAGCCTTGGCAACAGCAGCCTGTACCGCGCCAAACATTGCATTAACCTGTGATCCCTTTTTCAGGGTGACCTTCGGGATAATGAGTGTCGCTGGTTTAGTCAGCAGATTGGGGCGTATGACAGCTAAAAGGGGCGTATGCCCCACAGATAACTGGGACATCGCATTGGCAAATGCAGTGCCAATCGGTCCGTTTTTATCACCGA
>CAZBYH010000285.1:0-1896 GCA_964496155.1 uncultured Methanoculleus sp. | reverse complement strand
TATTGCCACGCAGAAGGTGAGGTGGCGCCTCAGTCCCTGATGCCGGCAGAGGACATCGGGGAGATTATGCGTGTTGCAAAACTCTTTGGGATACGCAGTATCAAGTTCACCGGCGGGGAGCCCCTTATGCGCGATGATCTGGTCGAGATTGTTGCGATGGTGCCGGAGGGGATGGAGTCATCGATGACCACGAACGGCACGGTGCTTGAGGATATCGCGCAGGATTTAAAGGATGCCGGGCTTTCGCGCGTGAACATAAGTCTGGATTCTCTGCGGCCGGAGCGGTATAAAGAGATCGCAGGTAAGGACATGCTCTCTGACGTGCTCGCAGGGATTGATGCAGCGATTGCAGCGAAACTCACGCCGGTGAAGCTGAATGTGGTGTTGATGGAGGGTATCAATGATGATGAGATTCCGGACTTTATTCAGTTTGCCTCAAACCACGCAAACAGCGGACAGCTTATTCTCCAGTTTATTGAGCTGATGGATGAGTTTAGGGACTGCCACTACCATATGGATCTCACCGGACTCGAGGAAGAGTTGCAGCGGACAGCAAAGACCGTTATAACCCGGCGGATGCACCACCGCAGGAAGTACTGTCTCGAAGGGGCGGAGATTGAGATTGTACGGCCGATGCACAACACCGAGTTCTGTGCCTTCTGCAACCGGCTCCGCGTGACATCTGACGGATACCTGAAGCCCTGTCTGATGCGGCATGATAATCATATCAATATTCGCGGACTCAGGGGAAAAGAGCTTGAGGACGCGTTCAGGACGGCTGTGGAGGCACGGGAGCCGTATTACCGGTGAGGAGGACCGCTGTGGAGTACCGCTGAGGAGTACCGCTGTGGAGTACCGCTGATCCGTTCCGGGTAGTGGCGGTACGTCTCAAATGGTGGCGGTACGTCCAAAATAATAGTGGAACGTCCGGAATAGTGTTGATCCTTCTCACATAATGGGGGAACGTCCGGAATAGTGTTGACCCTTCCCAAATACTTATTTTAGGTGTAACACTATCTTTGAGTATATGCTTGAAACAAACGAATACATCCCTGTTCTTCAGAAACTCTATAACAAATCATTGATTCTGCAATCCCCGAGTGAGTTTGAGCCGGTCTTCTGGTTCCATCTCAAGGATGCAGTGGCCCATCTTGACTTTACGCTCTGCATTCAGGGGTATAACATCCAGTCGATGCGAAACATCATGAATATGGAGTACATGAGGTGGCGCGTGGATGAGAGAAAGAAGGATGGCCGTGACCAGTTCCCCGCGTTTGTCAACTGGCTCAAGGCAAATCACCGCACAAACTTCGACAAGCTGCCCGTTCTCTGGCGCGACATTTATGACACGGAGAATCAGGCATCCTACCGGTCCTTCCGGATTGCGATGGACCCGGCGGCACTCAAACCTCTGCCCGTCCAGTTCTTTATGGACATGATTGATGAGCTCTTTGACAAGGAATTCCTGAAGAGTCTCTACGAGGAAGCATCCCTGGGGATGCTGTATAAGGAATTTCTTAAGAAGTGAACAGAGAGGACAGGAAATACGGCATTTAAAAATTTAGCGTAAATCCCCTTGGTCTTTAGCCAAGGGGATGTAAGCGATATCATCCTTGATCTCGTATATATTTTGTAATGGTTGTTTTACTGGGGTCATCGCTGTTTCATGTGGGTAAGTTAAACTGTAATTTTCCCAGTCTCAAATAGATCATCATCATGAAGTTCTTTGTATTCCGATATCCTTTTGCACTCTTCTTGAGATTCTGAATGCTGCTATTGAGCCCTTCCAAGAGCCCATTCGTAACTTTTGAATCGATGAAATTGATCACGCCGTTCCAGTGTCTTTTGATGGTTTTTGCTGCCTTTATCATCGGTTCCATCCTTGAATGGGTGGCC
>CAZBYH010000284.1:0-1904 GCA_964496155.1 uncultured Methanoculleus sp. | reverse complement strand
TATATCGGAAAGACCCTTCGTGAAATCTCATTTCGTAAACAGCATGGCCTTGAGGTCATCCTCTCTCTGACAAATGAGGGCGAACGCCGGGGTGACGTTGCCGACATCCCAATGAATCCGGGGGACACATTTGTGGTATTCGGTCCGTGGGAGAAGATCAACCGTATCGGGCAGGGACCGAAATTTGTGCTGAGCACGGTTCCCGAAGAGAAGGGAGTGGATTCCGCCAGAGGCCCGTTCGCCCTGCTCTGCCTTACAGGCGGCATTGCCCTCACCTTCGCCGGTGTCCCGATAGCGCTTGGCCTTCTGACCGGTGCGATTGTGATGATCCTCGGGAGGGTACTGACCATCGATGAAGCATACCGGGCCATTGACTGGCAGACGGTTTTTCTTCTTGCGGGCCTTATTCCGTTAGGCCTTGCCATGGATCAGACCGGAACAGCGGTCTTTCTTGCAGATGCCATGATGAACCTGCTTGCCACAACACATCCGTTCCTTATTCTGCTCGGTATTGCGGTGCTTGCCACCTTCTTCAGCCTGTTTATGTCAAACGTGGCCGCAACCGTCCTTCTGGTGCCGCTCGTCATCATCATCGGCACCTCGACCGGGCTCGACCCCCGCGGGCTCGCCCTCCTTGTCGCACTCTGCGCCTCTAACTCCTTTGTTCTCCCGACCCATCAGGTCAACGCATTCCTGATGACTCCCGGAGGATACCGTAGTGCCGATTATCTGCGGGCGGGAGGGGGGATGACTGTCCTCTTCCTGTTCATCACCACCGGATTAATTTATATATTATTTTCTCTATAGGAGGCAGCACAGACATCCGGGATGATTGTATGTTCGTAAAACAGTTTTTTATTGAGAAAATTGCCCACAGCTCGTATCTTATCGGCGGAAACACCACGTGTGCCATCATTGATCCGAGCCGTGACATTGACCGCTACCTTGAGGCTGCAGATGCTGAAGGGCTGAAGATCACCCACATTCTCGAGACACATCTGCATGCAGATTTTGTTTCGGGCCACATTGATCTTGCCGAGGAGACCGGCGCTACCATATATGTCCCTGCCGTAGGTCAATGCACATTTCCCCATGTGCCGCTTTCAGGCGGGGATATATTCCGCATCGAAGGCATGGAGTTCCTCGTCCTCGAAACACCCGGCCACACGCCCGACTGTCTGGTCTATGTGGTCACCGATACATCACGGGGAGATACGCCGGTTGCTGCATTCACCGGAGATACGCTCTTTGTCGGAGACGTCGGACGCCCGGACCTCTTTCCGGGAATGGCTCAGAAACTGGCTGGAACGTTGTATGAGAGTCTCCACACAAAGGTCATGACCCTCCCTCCTGAATGCCTCGTGTTTCCGGCACACGGTGCAGGCTCTCTCTGCGGAAAGACGATGGGAGCGATGCGGTTTTCAACCATCGGATACGAGAACACCTACAATCCAGCCCTGAATATTCCAGATACCGAGGAGTTCATCCGATCCCTGACCGTCAACATGCCACCAGCACCCGACCACTTCGCCCGGTGCAGCGAGATCAACCGACAGGGCCCGACCCCGGTCAAAACCCTTCCCCTGCTGAAAGCGATGAAACCGGTCGAATTCTATGAGCGGATGAATATTACTGACGCCATCGTGTTAAACATCCGAAACTATGCCACATTCGGTGGGCACCATATCCCCGGCAGTTACCACATCGGCATAGGTGGTAACTTCCCAACCGTTGCCGGATGGGTGTTGCCACCGGACAAAGAGATCCTCCTGGTAACCGACAGCCCTGAACAGGCCCGTGAGGCGGTAATACAGCTCCGCCGGGTCGGCCTCGACCAGACCACAGGATACCTGAAGGGTGGCACCCATGCATGGGTGACCGCCGGGTATACCACCGATCACATC
>CAZBYH010000283.1:0-1905 GCA_964496155.1 uncultured Methanoculleus sp. | reverse complement strand
TTACAGAAAAATCTTTGGTGTCCATCTTACGCCCCTGATCAGTAGCTGATTTTTTTTTAGATGCATCACCGCAAAAAATCATACATCGCACCACAAGCCATTGTGGCAACGGGCCTAGAGGGATTTGAACCCCCGACCACCTGGTTAAAAGCCAGGCGCTCTTCCTGGCTGAGCTATGGGCCCCGATTGCTGTTGGAATCAGCATAATTAGTGGCATTCGGAAGTATATAAATATGATGGTTTTTTTAAACCATATTGCCAAAATATACCCTTAATGTAAGAAATTTCGCGCAGGCGACACCACTGAGTTTATAACCACATCCCGAAACACGCAACATAAAGTAAAGTTGATAATACAATAAAACCTCAGACTGCATTACCATTAAAGGACGAATGAGATGAAAATAACACTAAAAGAAATTGATAAAAAAATAGTTGACGCCCTGTCTTCAGGGACACACCTGATCTACATCCTCATTGCAATCCTTCTGCTCATCCTCGCTGCACTATCGCTCCTTGACGTCGTCACCGGGTTTGAGATGATGATAAACGGGTCAAAGGAATCCGGGATGATGAAGGCACTGCATGCTGTTCTCCTGACGATTGTCATCATTGAAATTATGGAAACCGTCACCGGTTATCTGCGCACGCATACCATACAGATACGCCCCATATTAATTGCAGGCATCACGGCGATGGTGAGAAGACTGCTGTTTTTTGACACTGAGCCCCTGACGCCCCTCCTCCTCGGGGAAGTAGTCCTTGCAATATTCGCGGTACTCATCCTTACGATAGCAATCATTCAACTGGGAAAAGAGGAAAAGTGAATTGTTAAAATATTATTTTTTCAGATGAAGACATTCTTTGGTGATCTGCTCAAGCCGCTCTTCCTGGAATTTAATACTCATCCCCATGCTTTCGATGGCCTGCTGAATATTCTCACCAACTTTAACATTTGAATCATTGAGATTATACGTAGATTCCAATATCTTCAAAAGACGGCGAGAGACATCCGCACTTTTGCTCAATCGTTCATATTCTTTGATAATATGTAAATCAGTGCCACTGCTCTTTGCTTTTTCGATGTCAATATTGATCTTTTCCTGACGTTTCAGCACATACTCGATCGCATCATACAGCTGACGGTGAGTGGTCGGCTTCATGATATAATCTTCAATATAGGCACCATACTCCTGTGCTTCATCAGGAGTCAGCTGTTTGGCCGTGAGCATCATCACCGGGACATCAGCCGTTGATGCACTCATTTTTATGTTCTCGAGCGTCTCCCATCCGTCCATCGGCTCCATCATGATGTCCAGTAGAATCAAATCAGGCCGGATGTCTTCCAGCACCTCCAGACATTCGTCGCCACTATATGCCGCAATAGGCCGATATCCGCCTCGTTCAAGCATGGCAACAAACACGTCAACGATCATCGGGCTGTCATCAACGATCAGAATTGTATACATATTTACTCCTTTCCAATATCATCCGCAATAACCGCCAGTTCCCTCTTCAATGATTGTATATCGGCCGATTTATTAATAATTACCGTTATCAGCGTATCTCCGCCGGCACTCATGATGAGGATACCTCCCTCATCAACTTCAATAAAAACGGAAACAGGACACGAAAACTGCATCATACTTGCTGCCGCCTCTGCCATACCAAGAATAGTAGCACCCATCGCTACAAAAGAGGGAATGGAAAGGCACTGCTCAATCCGTTTACCCAGAGGTATACCAGTGCGCGATACAACAGCACACCCCAAAACACCGTCAAGGGCCATGCATTCATCCATATAGGTTGCAATCTGCATTTTGATTGAAGCAATATCGGTCATGCGACTCCCGGGATAAGGTTAATAACATGTCCCTTTTGATCCCATATCACATATATCTATTC
>CAZBYH010000282.1:0-1911 GCA_964496155.1 uncultured Methanoculleus sp. | reverse complement strand
CTCACGACAGGCATGCCTGTCAGCCCGGGAATTGATTTTGCCGGAGGTGTTGCTGTAACGATTCCGCCGACGGCTGAGTCTCAGGCAGATATTGAGGCATATTTCTCTGAGTATCCTCTGAAAAGTATCGGGGAAGGGGTGAACGGAGGATATTATGTGGTATTTGAGAATATGTCGGATCAGGATTTTCTGGCACTTTCAGAACTCATTAATGCCCGTTATTCGGATGCAAAAATTGATCAGATCGGAGAAACGTTTGGAAAGACCCTGCAGTCACAGGCACTCTGGGCACTTCTCTTCTCGTTTATTGGTATGGCGATTATTGTATTCATTGTCTTTAGGACCTTAGTTCCGTCAATTGCTGTTGTAACCGCAGCAATTTCGAACATTATCATTACCGCAGCACTCATGAATGTGGTCGGACTCACGCTCAGTCTTGGCACAACTGCGGCCCTGCTGATGCTTATCGGATACTCGGTAGATAGTGATATTTTGTTGACGACTCGCATCCTGAAACGGAAAGGAAAGTTTTCCGAAAAGATGCAGGGGGCATTTCGTACCGGGTTTACCATGACATCCACAACCCTCAGTGCTGTCACCCTGATGTTAATTGTCTCATGGATTGGACAGATTGATATTATTCGTGATATCTCAGCTGTCCTTTTAATCGGTCTCTTCGTTGATCTGATGAATACCTGGATGTTGAATGCAGGAATTTTGACATGGTATGCAGGGGGTGACAAAAGATGAGTGATGAAATTAAAGGCGGTCTTCTTCAGACACTAAAAGACTGGCGCGTTGCCCTGATGCTTTTCTTAGTGGTCTTCTCCATCGTGAGCATCTTTGTGATTCCGCCGGGTATAGCAAACGGTGCAACCGGAAACCTCCAGCTCGGACTGGATCTTGAAGGTGGTTCATGGACACAGCTATCATTCCGATCGGAGGTTGTCCGGTTTAGCACCACGGAAGATCCCGATATCTTTGCACGACGCATTGGGGAGGCTCTGGATGCCGAGGTGTTCCTCTTTGAAAAAGACAGGATGGAAATTCGGGCGCCGTTTACACGGGATGAGCTGGAGCCGGTTTTTAAAGAGAACGGTGGCTCTGTTGTCACGTATGAATCCGGTGTCTCAAAGGAGACCGGTGAGCAGATTAAACTGATCCTCGAGAATAAAGTCAATAATCTCGGTACAAAGGATGCACGTATCAATACGATCACCGGGCTTAATGGGGTGACCACGTACATCAGGCTCGAACTCGCAGGTGTTGACATCCAAACAGCACAGGAGATCGTTGGTGCGCAGGGCAAGTTTGAGATACGGATTCAGACTACCGGAAATGCGTCTGAACACGTACTCTATGGTGACTCCATCAAGAGTGTCTCCACTCCGACACAGAGTCCGCCAGGCAGTGGCATCTGGGGTGTTGGTTTCACTCTCAATGAGGATGGGGGCATTGCATTCCAGAAGGCTGCAATTACCTATGGTGCAACCACTAATCCCGAAGCTCATGAGATTATGATGTATCTGGATGAAGATATTGTCTACAGTGCAAGTCTGAATCCCCAGCTTGCGGCAGAACTGAAGGTTGCTCCCGTTCGTGAGCTTCGTTCAACAACGGGTTCTGGTCAGGACGGGCTCGACGCCGCGAAAGCACTTGAAATTCACCTGCGTGCCGGTGCACTTCCGGTCGATGTTGATATTGCAGGGTCTGGTACCGTCTCTGCAAGTCTCGGTGATCATTTCAAGACGATGTCTGTTCTCGCAGGCATTTTTGCTTTATTAGCGGTAGGGGTCACCGTATACTACTGGTATCGTGAACCGGCCATTGTGCTTCCAATGTTAGGAACCACTGTTGCAGAAATTATCATTCTGCTGGGCATTGCGACCTATATTCAGCAGCTGGATCTTG
>CAZBYH010000281.1:0-1927 GCA_964496155.1 uncultured Methanoculleus sp. | reverse complement strand
ACTTTTTGTATATGCATTATAATTATGTGGTACTTTTTGTAAGGGTTCGCAAAGTAAGATCAAACGGTTTTATGGCCTTATTTTCTAAAACCAGAGTCCAAAAAGATGGTCAATATTAAAAGATTGTTTGAAGGGGACCTGACCAGTTACAAAAAAAGATGGGTTTTTGTGTTTCAGTCCGTTTATGCACTATCGTACAGGTTGCAGATGTACCGTGCTTGGAAGATGGCAAAGAATGGCATGAGAATGAACAGGAGTAACACTCCGATGATCGGGATGAGCATGAGAATAAAGACGACGACTCCAACCACGACACTCACCACGATGAGTGCGATGATGTAGTTAACCCAGCCAATTTCACCAATCTTGTCTTTGATTGCGCCGAATGCAAATGCTTCACTGAATTTTTCCATGCGTGCAAACCGAACAACACCAATATACGCAAACAGTCCACAAAGGATGGCGACAATGAATACAACCGGGATGCCAATAAGCATGGCTCCCAATCCTGCCACACCTAATACATCAGAACCGGACATCAGTGCAATGAATGACCCGCCGTAGAAGACTGCCGCAACAATGAACACAGGAATCATCCATACGAGCGAGATAACAAAATACAACAGCCCGTCAATGAAGAGTTGCACATAGTCTTCCAGCTCAGGTGCTGGTTTTATACCCCGAAGTACCCGTATGATGTAGCCCGACATAATAAAGTTCACTATCGGAATGAAGCCGATGATGATAAGCAGGATCCATCGAACCCATTTACCGACCAATGCTTCCTTTGCATACTCAAAGGACGCGCCTAGATTCTCTCCAATTTCCATAATTGTCCTCCTTTTTAGGTATAAATAGCACTATCTTTTTAAGATATATAATTCTATTGCAGAATTATGGCTGTTTTCCGCTGCATAGATGAATGAAAGGTCATTCTCAGGGTAAAACAACAATCCGCTCTGTATTATGTTGGAATGGATATTTTGTACGCCCCATGCTCTTTTTGCCAGAATAGTGGCGGAATTTTAAAAAAATCAGATTATCTCTTCTTCAGGAGAAGAGATCATATTCAAAGCAGTTGCGGCCTCTTTGAAACGTCCTACCGCCATATATGCACCACCCAGACGGGAACGTGCGGCATCATCTGCTGGGTTTATTTTGACTGCCTCCTCAAAGCAGGTGATCGCCTGTTCGTATCGTCCGGCCTCGGCAAAGGCCCGCCCCTTTCCGTACCATGCGGCAGCAGTATCGCCTTTGAGAGCGGTGAGCTGGTCAAACGCTTTTCCTGCTTCCGGGTATTTTCCTGCAGAGATAAGCACTGTCCCAAGCGCAGCCCAGTAGGTGCCATTTTTCCGGTCTGCCTCAATTGCCGACTGAATGGCGGCGATTGCCTCGTCCATTCTTCCCATGCGTTCATAAAGTGTCCCTGCAAAGAATTGGGCGTATGCCATCTCCGGATTCGCGGTCCTGAATGCCTCTGCTGCCGCAAGGGCGCCTTTCAGGTCACCTGCGGCAAGAGCTGCTTCACTGAGAAGATACTTCAGTTCTGCCCGATTCGGTTCTGCCGCCGCCGCCTCCGAAAAGACCCGAGAAGCTCCGGCATAGTCGCCCGCGTGCATCATCGTGCTCCCGAGTCGTATCTGCATCTGGACGCTTCTGCCACCGGATGATAACGCGGTCCGGTAGGCGGTGGATGCCTCTTCGTAACACCCGAGCCGTTCCAGTGCAGATGCCCGATACTCCCAAGCCTGGCAGTTTTCGGGGTCAATAGCGATGATCTGTTCGGTCACATCAGCGACCGCTTCATATTCTCCGGTGAAAAGCAGGCATGCAGCAAGGGAGAGCCAGCTGTCAGTATCATGGGGGTTCGCGGCGAGCACCTCCCGGAATTCTGCGGCGGCGTCGGTGAACCGTCCCGCTTTCTCAT
>CAZBYH010000280.1:0-1933 GCA_964496155.1 uncultured Methanoculleus sp. | reverse complement strand
ATCCCATCGGCTTGAACTGCTCCTGCGACATCTCCATCTGCTCTTCCATCATCCGCACCCGCTTTTCATTGAGTTTTTTGAGTCTCTTTTCATCGCCTGCAAGGGTTGCTTCACGGTAAATCTTCTGAAAATCCTTCATCTTTGCCTGAACAACCTGCATCTTCTCATAATCTATGGTATATTTCTGGAGAAGGGATGAATAACACCCGGTAATTGCGGCAAGAATGAAGATCATAATCACCCAGAGACGGGGGTTGCCAGTAACACCAATGGCTGTTGCCATCGGTCCAAAGATAAGGTCGGCAACGGAGCCGATCGCATTACGAACAGGGGCAATTGAATAGGCCCCCATCGCAATCAGCATAACAATGAAAAAGGAGCCCATGCCACCCAGGGCCTTTTTTCCTGCGGATTTACCGGATGTTGCGATACGTCTCACCTCAGAATATCTTTGAGTTCTGCTACAGATTTATTTAGCAGATCGTCAGCATTGATTACCATTTTCACCGTACATCCGGTCAGCATCGCATATGAGGCTGCCATTGCGCGGTTAAACTGCTGGTGCTCACAGAGAGCACGGTATCCTTCCGCATCACGGACACGGGTATCATCCCCCATCCGTCGCATCAGAATCTGGTCCTCATCGGTTTCAACAAGAACAACGATATCAGGCATCAGTTCTTTGAGCACCCACTCAGGGAGTCCTGCCAGATATCCCTTCGGAGTCTTCACCGTGCAATGTGTATCGATGATGATATTGCCAACGCTTTTTGCTATAAACTGAGCAGCATTCCGCTGCAGTTCACGTTGCGTTGCCTGTTCGAGCCTGCGTATATCATCACGGCTCTTTACCAGACCCTGATCTGATGCAACATCGAACATGCAACTGCCAAAATTAATATTCTGATACTCGACACCCTCAGATGCGAGTTCAGAAATTGTCTGATTGATTACCGTTGTCTTGCCCACTCCCGGTACCCCGGTAATGACTACTTTTTTACCCATTCTCTCCTTCACTCCTTGCCAAAGAACCCGCGCATGAACGGGTACATCTCCATGATCTGTTCACTTGCGACCTCTTCATACAGACGGTATACAATACTGACCGTCAGCAGAAGACCAGTTCCTCCAACCATTCCAATGACACCAAAGTAGTTGGCAATCACACTGAGGAAACCCACAAAGACACCACCAATAACGGTGACACGCGGGATGTAGCGGTCCAGGTACTTCACAAGCACCTGTTCCGATCTCCGATAACCAGGAATTGACATACCACTCATCTGAATCTGTCGTGCAACGTGAGAGGAATCAAGACCGGCGGTCTTCACCCAGAAGAGTGCAAAGATTGCACCACCAACCACCATCACCGTAAGGTCAAGACCCATCCGGACAATGATCTGCCAGATCGGATGACCGACATCATACGCCCACCACATCCAGTCAGACGGACCGTTGATTGGTGCAAGGTAATACATCACGCCGGTTAACGGGTTGTTGCCCTGGAACGTTCCGAGGATGGTAATCCCAAGATTGTTCAGGAACAGACCGAGCATCTGGATATTCGCCTGGAGAACACGGACAAGAATCATCGGCAGCACACTGGCATAGATCAGTTTTACCGGGAAACGCCCGCGGGCACCACGCACCGATGCATGTGCAAGCGGGATCTCAATTCGTGTCGATTCTACATAGACAATCACGAGGAATATCGCAATGGTCGTGATCAACGCAAGCATATCTGTCCCGAAGTACTCAAGGAATGGCGCACCATCTGTTACGACGGCAAAGAGTCGTGGGAAGAACCCAATAGGGTATGCGTCCTCCACGGCATTCCAGTTAAGGAATCCGTTGACAAGACCCTGGGAAACACCAGCAACAATAAAGAGACCGACGCCGGAGCCGACTCCCCATTTTGTAACAACCTCATCCA
>CAZBYH010000279.1:0-1934 GCA_964496155.1 uncultured Methanoculleus sp. | reverse complement strand
TAACGATCGGATGCCATGTTTCCATCGCCGGGTCGCTTGCACTGGCCGTATCCCGTGCACAGGAGCGCACCTGCACCACCTTCCAGATATTCACCTCAAATCCCCGCGGCTGGAAGGCAAAACCACTGACAGAAGAGGATGTCCGCACCTTCCGTCTGGCCGTAGCAGAGAGCGGTATCGCCCCTGTTGTCGCTCACATGCCCTATCTCCCCAACCCTGCAACACCTCGGGCAGATATGTGGGACAAGACGGTTGCAACAATAGAACGCGAGGTGGAACGTTGCCGGATGCTGGGCATCCCCTATCTGGTCACCCATCTGGGCAGCAGTCTCGGGAGCGACGCAGATGAGGCACGGGAACGGGCAATCACCGCGATCGGCAAAGGGGTGGATGCCTCAGAAGGAACGGTGACCATGCTTCTCGAGAACACTGCAGGGACCCAGAACAGCATCGGCACCACGTTTGAAGAGATAGCCGCCATCATGGAGGGAGTCGGACGACAGGGGCCTGTCGGCGTCTGTTTTGATACCTGCCACGCCTTCGCAGCGGGATATGACCTCAGGACAAAAGAGGCCACAGACGCGGCCTTCCAAGACTTTGACTCCGTGATCGGTCTCTCCCGCCTGAAGATCATCCACCTCAATGACACCATAACTGAACTCGGCGGACGCCGTGACCGCCATGAACACATCGGTCTTGGGACGATAGGTCTTGAAGGCATCCAATCGGTGGTCACCCATCCGTCACTGCACGACATCCCGTTCATCTGTGAAACACCGGTAGATGAACGCAGGGACGATTATGGAAATATTGCCTGCGTCCGAAAGCTCGCCGGAGAGTAGCAAAGAAAGGGGGAAAGGGGAAAAAGGAGTAGTACGCAAATACATTATATTCCGATATTTCAGTGTGCCCCTCTGCCCAACTATTTAAGACATCATCCCCAATTTTACTCACAGTGAAGGCGATACGGGACAGCACCACCGTGGTGCTCGATAGAGACGGACATATACTGTATGACCAGAGCGGATATGGCCGGAAGACAGACGACGGGCTCATCCTCTCGGCAGAAGAGGCCCTGTATCTGGTGTTAAAAACGAAGATCACCGTGACCGGTGAGACTTTTGAATCATTGATAACAGAATTCTCATCCCTGCCCGGATTTATGCGGCGATTTCTGGTATATCGGGACATGCGGGAACGCGGATATGTTATTCTGCCCGGCCCCCACGACTTCCGGGTATTCCGGCGCGGAGAGAGACCCGGAACCGGGAGGACAAACTACCTCATCCGTGTGCTCTCTGAACGTGATCTCATTGTTTTCCGTGAACTTGCGGGAGAAGTGGCCTCAGCGTCGCATATGCGCAAACAGTTTGTGCTTGCCGCTGTCGATGACGAGGACGAACTCACGTATTATGATGTCAAGACCGAATCTCTGAAAGAAGTGGGCCCGGCACCGGAAATTTCTCCGCTAAGCGCCATCCGTGCCGGAAATTCCGTCATCACCCCAGACACCGCATCATTTCCTGAAGAGTCGTGGTTTGGCACAAAACTTGACGATACCCGGCTGATGCTCTCTCCGATGGAGACCCTGTACCTGCTTGACGGAGGACACCTCACCATCGCAGGACAAGATACCGAGGCATCCATTCGGCAGGACATACCCTTAGAAGACGCAGAATGGGAAGAGAAGTCTCAGGTGTATGCATACCTGCGCACCCGCGGACACACACCCCGTACCGCGTATAAATTCGGCCACCATTTCCGAGTTTACTCCGGAGAGAAAAAGCACTCTGAACTCCTCGTCCACGCCCTCCCCCCTGATGCGTCCCTCCCCATGAGCGTGATCTCACGTTCGGTCAGGTTGGCACACAGTGTCCGTAAGAAGATGCTTTTTGCATGTGCCGAACAAAATGGTATTGAATTCATTGAATTTG
>CAZBYH010000278.1:0-1940 GCA_964496155.1 uncultured Methanoculleus sp. | reverse complement strand
GGGAATATCTCTGGCAGACATCAATTGATCCCCGGAGAAGAGCAAACTTGTAGGACGCGTTCTTCGCGTCACGTTCAAGAATAGCGTTGATTGTACGAATGGCTGTGCTGTCCATGGAATATCAGTTCTGATGAAAGATTGCGGGTTGGAAGCGATGAAGATATGGATTTGCGTTGCGGATTCACCATAAGGTGTTATAGAGATAAAAAAAGGGTGTTAAGTTCGGTAATTATGACGGTTGTTGCTTGATATTAAGAATCTCCCGAAGCGGAAATGTAAACGGCCCAAGGGTGCCGTCATAGTTTCCTGCGGTGATCATGGTAATGCCGGGAATCTTTACCGCTGTTTCAATCCCTGCCTTCATGCCTGCATTGATGGCCGCCTCATCGACCCCATTCACCACAATCTCGTAGATGCAGTTGACGCCTTCAGGCACCTTGGTGTCCGGCATCTAATCACGGATTGGTTGGGCAATACTTATCATTGGTCTAAACATCAGCAGAAAGGCCTGCCATATTCAGATGCCCCGAAGATCAAGATAGAGTTCGTTGATGACCTTCCGTCCATCATCTGTGGTATAGTCAAATTTTTCAATGGTTTCCCCGTCAGAAGCCATTTTAGAGATAAGAAGCATCTCTTTTTCAGCTTCCGTCTCCGGGTATTCAAGTGCTCCCTTGATGAGATCATAACAATGGGTTGCCATAAAGACCTGCACATTTAGCTTCTCACCGTAGATGAAGAGGGTCTCAATCAAAACATCCAGGTAGCGGGGATGGAGATGATTCTCCGGCTCTTCAATGACAAGAATGCCATTCTCGGATTGCAGAAGACTGTGCAGGATGGTGAGAAGAACAATAAATCCGTCGCCATGGGCAGAGATGGGAATCTCTTCAATTTCACCGTTTTTCTGGTAGAGCACATTCTTCCGGGTAAGACGCTCCATATTTTTTATTAACTTGTTTTGTTTGATGAACTGTTCCAGCAGGTGGATCTCTTTATCTCCGATGGCCTCAATCTGAAATTTATCTGAATGGGATAATTTACGCACAGGAACGGTCTTTTCCGCCATTGACGAATCGGGATATATCGCCCATCTCCGGGGGAACAACGGGAGTATCTGCAACTCTCTGAAATTTACGGGTTTCTCTCTATTTCCTGCCGGAGCATCTCTTGCCTGCATTCGACCAATGGCATTCAGCTCTTTTTTGAGAATCTCTTTCCCTTTTGGATAATAGGGAAAGACATGATACCCGTAATCTGAAACAGTGATAGAAAAGTCAGTATACTCAAGAACCGTGGTGACATACCGGTCCAGATCATGTACCTCTTTTTCTCCAAAGACAAACGGCTCGGTAATTTTTTCGATGATATCGCTACGAATTGCTTTGTATATCTTTGGTTCTGCTTTTTTGCAGTCTTTCAGGCTCCGGAATATTCTCAGTGCGGTGATGTCTGAGTTAATGACTGCCTGATGTGCATGAACAGTAATATTATAGGTCTCAGAATGGGAGGAGAGTGAGGTTTCACTTTCACCACCGGTGGCATTGATATAAATGGCATCCAGAAGAGCTGATTTACCGGTATTATTCTGGCCGGTGATGATATTGATCTGATGCGGTTGATAATCCAGTTCATTGATTGCCCGGAAATTCTCTATATGTAATGTAGTGATATGGTGGGCATTCTTTCCGGAATTTGATATTGCCGGTTTTTTATCACTATCTGGCGAATCAATTCTGGCCATCCTAATCACTATTTCAGTTGTATCTGTTTATATGTCTTTACCCGCGGAATGGTGTGGTGCATTCGTTAAAATAATCTATGTCAAATATAAAAGCCTCACGCTCTAACCTTCAAAAACATCCGGAAAACAACTCAAAAAAGAACCAAATGCGGGGTAATAGTTATCTTGTAATTTTTGAACCCCTAGTTGCTTGAGG
>CAZBYH010000277.1:0-1945 GCA_964496155.1 uncultured Methanoculleus sp. | reverse complement strand
ATTATGACTCAGAACGAACCAACCAACATATTTCCTGACAACAGTGCCTTATCCATACCATCAATCCCGCCGGAAATCCCGTTCAAATTACAAAAATATCATCAATAATGTGAGGTTCCACTATCCAAATCTCCAAACGGCATAACCCTGCAATATAATTCTCAAAGACTACATATTCACATCAAATTCCAATAATCGGAGCCAGATATCCAGGTTTTTCTCATGATCGGGGGATATACACCAGAATCTGTGTTCACCATCACGGGTAATGACATAGTGGTAACCAATGAACCGGAGGATCTTCTTCAGCCCCGGTTTGATCAGTGGCTTGCATCCGTGGTCAAGTCCTGGAGGTGTCTCCATGACATCCAGATTCCGGCGAACCAGCACCCGGATCACCACCTGGACAAGGAGGGAAAACGCAAGAAGTGTCATGAGTGCAACGATTCTCTCTGTTTTCTTGAGAAAGATCGTATCGACCATCATTGGCCGTTTTATAACGGAAAAATTGTCTTCAACGGTCTTCTGTTCCTTATAAAGGCGAAGCACCTCCTCTGGTGATACACCCTCAGAAGATACATTCGTTATCAGCACAAATGACTCAGATTTCCCCAATCGGGCCAGATATTCATCCTCTTTTAATTTTGGTTCACCAGCACGGATCACCCATTCGGTCACGACAATCTTTGGCCGGGGATTTTTTCCCGGCCTTCCCCGTGGATTCTTCTCAGTAACCACTGTATCGATACTGAGATCGGCCGTCCAGAGACGCTTCTTCCGTATTTCTTTCCGGACGTCTTTTAGCTTATTCCGGGCATCCTTCTCACAGGCAAATGGTTTCTTTGTTGCCTCTGCGAGATATTTTACAAAGTCCGTGTGCCACGATTCCATGTCAGCCTCGAAGTTCTTTCCCCGATAACTGCTTTTGAAGACAAGGAGCCGTGATGGAATATCGTCCTCCACGGTGCGGGTGAACTCATGCACAGCGTAGGTCTCAAGGGTTTTTCCACCATCTTCCCTATACGAACCTATGGGTATCCATGCGTCTGATTCGTACGCATCTCGTGTCACCCCTGCTGCAACCTTATTGCTGAAACTCGCCGGACAACGGGTGATAAACTGAAAATCGTTTTTCAGCAGTTTTTTGAGATTCGGCGCAGTTGCAAGTTTAGCATCTGCGATGTATGTTACACCCGTCTTTGAGAACGGATTCAGTTCGGTGAGTGTCTGAATGATTTCACCATTCCAGATGCAATCGGCCTCATTTCCGTCACGAACGGTGGCAATAAGAGGTAATCCAAACCGGTCGCAGACCAGACCGAGCATGACCTGAACAAGATCGTGTCTTCCGTCTTTGCTATAACCGCGACAAATGTCAGGGGCGGATGGATCGGTGTCTTCCTCTTCTTCATAGGCGCCATAGAGAGATATTGAAGTGGTATCCCCATGAACAACCGGATGAAACGGGATGGAAAAAACAGAATAAACCCGGAGTGCAATCGAAGTGAAGATGTTCTCACAACCGGCGGAGAAAAATCTGTCCAGCATACAGGAGATTGCATCCCGGGTCAGCCACTCTGCATGAACTTCTGAGGTGAACAGGAGACTCATATCCATCTGCTGGTAATGCTCAAAGATGCTACATATCGGAAGACGTGGCCCCGGATAGATGAATGGAAGAAGTACAATGGATTTCGCAAGATTTCCAGGACTGACTCGCCACTGGCTCTGGTCCCATGTTATTACTGAATTGATGAACTCAACAAAACCAAGACGATCCAGAAAAGAGGCAACGACGATGGCAATGAGAGGTGTCTGTGAATCGGAAACCCGTTCTTTTTCAGCAGCCTGCTGAAAGATAATGTTCAGTAACCGAGATTGGGTTGGCACCTTCCGGGGCATAAGATGTATTTGGCGTTTGGTATAGTTGTACTTTTTGTATATG
>CAZBYH010000276.1:0-1962 GCA_964496155.1 uncultured Methanoculleus sp. | reverse complement strand
ATGCCCAACGGATACATGAACAATTACGTAACCGGAGGAAATACCCTTGAAACGTATCAGAGAGGCATACTCAGTCTCCTGAATGATCAGGAGAAAGGCGAGGTGCTCAGATACCTTGATCAGACCAAAGGGAATAAACTCCTGCCACATTCCAAAGAAAATGACCTTGCACCGACCAAGCTCCTTTTCTGTGTCTACGACAATTACGACAGCATCAGCCGTAACACACCGGACTGGACCAGTCGCCTGGATAAAGACGCCATTTATCAGGTATTTAGAGAGGACTGGCAGGAAGATTCAGACTGGCTTTCACTTATCACCTTTAACGTGGAGACAAACAGCAACAGGGACTGTGGTCACCATGACCAGCTAAGCCTTGAATATTATGGCAATGGCGATCTTCTCCTCGCTGACGCAGGCGAAACAAAGCATGTCCTTGACAAATATTACGGGCAGTATGGTATCCACCACAACGGTATTGGAATAGAAAATCCACGCACTCCGTTTGCGACATCCTCATGGGCAGACAGCCAGACAAGGGGAGTATTCAAAGGAAGTGCAGGAGGCATGAGCACCCCGACAACCGTTGATACCGTGATCCAGACTCCGTGGATGGAGGCAATCGCTGCTTCTGAAACGATCACCAAAGTGATTGGCGATACATGGTCAGTCTCCAAAAGTATTTCATCGCCCATTGACTACAGTCGGACGATTATGTATCCTGAGGATGACTATTTCGTCGTATTCGACCGTTTTGACGGAAGCGAGGAGTGGACCTATCGGAATGTTTTCCGCCCAACCAGCCTCAGTATCACGCCAACTGAGTCGAATGTCATTGGCAATGTAAAAGGGGATCTCAAGATTGGGGGGACCCCATACGACTGGCTATCACAGCCCTACAAGGTTGAGAAAAATACCGGCATTTCAACAAACGCATTGACATGGGACACAACAAATCCCTATGGAGATAAGGTTACCTTAAACATCTATTCCACCCCGGCGTCAGACGTTCTCGTAACAAAGCATGCGGGGAGAATAGCAGGCTATGATACGGAATCTGAGGTTTATTCACCTCTTGTGTACCTGAAACACGGACCTGAAACAGATCTGTATCGGATTACGATTCTCTCATCAAACTACCAGAACGAAAACCAGAAAGACATTCAGGAAATACCGGTCAGCGGAGACGGGAATGCACTTCGCGTCAGTTCAACAGCACATACTGATACGATTTATTCAGGAGCGGGGAGTAGCACATTTGGAACATTCTCGACAGATGCTGATATGGCATACATCAGTACTTCTGCGTTACCATCGGATTACAGCTACACACTCATCAAAGGTTCATACCTGAACCGGAATAGTGCATCCCTCATCACAAGTACCGGCACGAACAGTGTTTCATTTAAGAAAGAAGGAAATTCTGTAGCCCTTGTGGTTGATGCAGCTTCAACAGGTCAGGTCTCATTAGGTCAGATACCTACCACCATTGGAAAGGTAATGAAGGATGGTGCGTCATACACCGGTTGGAAATTGTCCGCAGACAAATCAGCCATCATCATCACAACCGTACCCGGAAGCCATGAATATACATTCCTGACTTCCGGTGAAGTGGTGCCCGTACCTACCCCTACCCTAACCCCTACCCCTACCCCTACCCTAACCCCTACCGTTACTAAAGCAGAATTCAGTGGAAGTCCGACAACAGGAAAGGCACCACATTCTGTTCAGTTCACCGATAACAGTACAAATGCTGTCTCGGTATCATGGAACTTCGGGGATGGAGTTCAATCGAGTGAGAAGAATCCATCACATACCTATGCAAAACCGGGAATCTACACCGTAATTATGACCGCGACCGGTAAAAACGGTTCAGATTCCGAGACAAAGATTGGTTACATATCGGTGAGTGATGGGCAGGTTCCTTCCCCAACAACCGGTCCCGTAGCGGCATTTACTGCT
>CAZBYH010000275.1:0-1974 GCA_964496155.1 uncultured Methanoculleus sp. | reverse complement strand
ATCCTCAAAGGTAGTGAAAATTGTTATATCTACCCACGTGGAATAGCGAAGAGCCTGATTTTAATGGAAATCGAATGAATTGTTGATTCAATCATCGTGGGACTGTCATCTCCGTTGCAGAATCTGGTTGTAATGACATGAATAATCAAAAAACCAAGCGAGATGAGGAGTAACGCCAGCAAAAATGGAGAGTAGAGATTGTTGGTCAGTGTCTGGATTGTTACGGCCGAATCAACAAACAGGTAACCGAAGTATAAAACAGTGAGAGCAGCAACTGCCAGCGTATACCGGCGATACTTTATCAAAAGAAACGCAAGCGAACCGGCAATTATTCCTAAGAGGAGTAAGTACATCCCGGCAGGTGCACCATTGAGTTTCACCCCGAAAAAATAGGCTTCCCAGTTGATCATAAACACGAAAATATGCATCAGAAATGACAGAAGGAGAATCGCGATAAGACCATACTTAAGGAGAACGTCTACGTTTTTTAGGATTTGTTTCATTTCCATCGTGTTTTCTCCGTTCTGTTTTTTAGCCAGATACACGATGTTAGTCCCTTCCGGTATACGTTACTATGTTCGCCGAATATTCACTGATCTGCTGAATATAATGGCCCTCCTCAAAAGATCGGAGATGGTCGGTCAGGAACAGGGAAAGAGAATCAGTTGATGGATAATTCTTTTGACATCCCCATATCATATGAAACAGCGATGGACAAGGATTTGGGGTAGGATTCACCATACCTCATCGTTCTGCACCGGAACCACCATACAACCCTATATACTACGGACACCAAATTCGGGTGAACCCCGCTTTTGCAGGCATTTCGCGGAATCTCATCGGCGTGGGAATTCGTGACCATGCATCATTCCATGGTGCACGTTGTTGCCGTAATTCTGACGGGTTGAGACCGGCATCCTGCAGGAACGCCTCAATTCCTTATGGCGGTAATGCAAAAATCTCACTCACACATCCGCAGGGATTACTCTATCACAATATCGTATGCATCCAATAACCCCAGTACACCGGGATAGGAAAATTGTGCGTTCTCGATTTTGTTTACCGCGGGGTCAATTGAATAATTATCCGCGGTTCTGAAGTCAGCACCCTGTAGATTGTTTCCGCTGAAGACGGTACCTGACAGATCACAGGTATGAAATACTGCGCCGGATAGATCTGAGTCGACAAAACTCGCTTCATGAATCATACAGTCGGCAAAACTGCTGTTTCGTAAGGGATTTTTATCGAATACCGAATAGTCCAGACGACACTCTTTGAAGGTCACGGAAAAAAGGAAATTGTTGCAGTTCCCGAAGTCAACGCCGGTTAGTTTGCATGCTTTGAAACGGACATTTTTCAGACTGCTATTTTTGAAATTAACGGTGCTCATATTGCAGTTCTGAAACTGGCAATCCATGAACGTGTTCAGTGAGAGATCGCTATTTGAGAAATTACAGTCCCTGCAAATACAGGACTCAAATTCCATGCCGCAGAATTCCGCATTCGAATAATCCTGTTTTTCAATAATCTGGTCGTAATATGATTTTTCTTCCATTATTCTGTCTCTTATTATTTCGGGAGGAATAAACCAGAACGAATGATGCTGATCATCTGCCTATTCCAAATGCGTATATTACTGAACGCATGAACCTCTATTGTCATGGATCATTTAGATTACCGTCCCGGTGAGTCGAAAATGATCACTCTTCACCCATTATCTGGTACATAGTCTGTATCGATGACCTGAGAACTCTTCCCCTTCAGAAAAAGGAACTAAATATCAGAAAAAGAATATTCACCAACGGTTTCATCCCGTCGGGGGTCGATTTCCCCGGTATCGAAACCTCTTTTTCCTCGTCGTTAATGACGTCGTTTCCCATCACTTTCAGCCAGAATTTCAGGGTAATCGACACTATTTCGGTGAGAGGTAAAATTCAAGCCAGCAACGCCTGCAGAACGAACTGCAGGTGTAAT
>CAZBYH010000274.1:0-1982 GCA_964496155.1 uncultured Methanoculleus sp. | reverse complement strand
CTTAATCTGCTCTACAGGATACCGATCGCTGGTTTCATCATTCTCCTTATCGCCACGAGCCTTGGTCTTGGAGCTGTCCTGTTTACGATCTACCGGAATTGGACTGCCATCCGGGGCGAATCAAAATAACGAATGAGAATCAATAACCTTTTTCTCTCAATACAATTTTTGACCGGCGTTGACAGTAATTACCGTTCCCAACGTGGCACTTCCTCAAAACACCACTATGATTCTTTCGATAACGGGTAAACCTGTAAAACATCCGATTCCATTATCTAAAAGCAAATTTCAATTTTCACCTCAGATAAGGATTATCCCGTAATCTGTCGTATCTCATACACATGTTAGATAATTACTATGGGTTCAGCGAGGTATCAGGTGCAGTAGACCGGACCAAAGGCCTCCTCTGGCCGTTTCAGTGGGGTGTCTGGCTCCGTGTTGCCCTCATCGCCCTCTTTATTGGTGGGTGCGGATTCAACATTCCCTTCAACTCATTTGGTGACGCCTCCGATACTGAGATAACTCCTGTGATTCCCTCCGACCTCGGAATGGATGCTCTTGGGCTCATCATGATCATCGCAGGGGTAGTTCTGTTGCTGGGAATCATCTGTATGTTCATTGGGTCTGTTCTCCAGTTCGTCTTTGTTGACTGCCTCACGAGTGGCAGGATCCTGCTTACCCGAACATTTAAAGAACGCAGCGGCAAGGGTGTTCGTCTGCTACTCTTTAATATTGGCATCAGTCTGATCATTCTCCTTGTCATCTTCGTCCTGGCTTTCATCTTCGTCCTGCCGCTGATGCTTGGAGGGGCTTCGGGAGACGATCTAATGATTGGCACCATACTGGGGTTCTTGTTCCTGATACTGCTACTGATGATACCGATAGCTCTCATTGCGGTCTTCACAAACGACTTTGTCGTTCCTGTCATGATCCATGATGACTGTGGTGTTATTGGGGCATGGCGCAAGGTCTTCGCACTTATCACAGGTCAGTGGAAGCAGATGGCGGCCTACGTCGCCGCGAGAATTGTGCTTGCGATTGTTGCATTTATTCTTATGTTCATTGTTTTGATGCTTGCCGTACTCATCACTGCTATACCCTTCGTTATCATTGGGGTTGTGCTCATGGTGGTTTTCGAGGTGATGAATGTCATGCTCATCCTGCTCCTGATTCCCTTTGTTCTGCTTGTAATTCTGGAATTCCTGCTGATCAATGTGCCTATCGTCACCTTCTTCCGCTACTTCTCTCTCCAGGTGCTGGGGAGACTGGATGCAACGTATGCCCTCTTGCCTGTGGAATTTGTGGATGAATCCTCCGTGTGATTCGGGGTGTGTGTGAAAGGAACAAATTATTTTTTTCTGACACAAAATACCCGGTGATGCCAAATGGTGAGCGTTTACATGTGAGACGGTTCTCTTTCGGGATCGTATTCCTTACCGTTTGGCGCATGATTCCCGGTTGTTGTTTGCTTCTCATCCATGGCAGACCAGGCTGGACGCCCAAACTGGTGTGGCGTAGAAAAAGAAGTATAAAATTGAAAAAATGGCCCAAATCAGCGTTTTCACTAAAACAAAAATCTATTTTGTCAGAACGATATCCCAATTTTCTCAAGAGAATATCACCCATGGGTGACGATAGAATTGGATATCTCGATATTGTGTTCTGACGAAGGGAACGGAGAATATATTGGTGTGGTATTTTCTTTCAAAGGATGGTGTACATGCTCCCGAAGGAGGGAAAAAGATGGTTTAGCGGTAATTCTGGTACATATGCCCCAACACCCTTGCATCAACCCCCAAATATGATAATTATTGAATCTGTTTCAGTCGTTCTGCCAGATAATCGATCGCCAGTTTCACATCCTCAATTTTTTTTGCCCCGGTGAGAATAAATTTCCCTGATGAGAACAGGAGTGCCACTACCGTTGGATCATCGATACGATATACAAGCGTGGGAAATTGTTCCGTTTCATATTCTACTCT
>CAZBYH010000273.1:0-1986 GCA_964496155.1 uncultured Methanoculleus sp. | reverse complement strand
CGCCTGTGCCCGCTGCATAAGCCTTGCCGCCTGCCCGACACCGCCGACAAGCAGGACAGAGACCAGAATAACAGGCAGGGCCGTTGCAATCCCGAAGACGGCAGGGATGATGAGAGCGTCGCCGGTTTCGAGAGCGATGGGGATGAGCATACCGAAGAAGAGAACTGCACTAAAGGGACAGAAACTGAGTGCAAAGAGGAACCCAAGGATAAAACTCCCGATAAATCCCTTCTCAGAACAGGTTTCCATGAGGGATGTGAGATGTTTCCCTCCTCCCGGAAGGGAGATGTCAATGACATCAAACATCAGGATACCAAGTACCAAAAGCAGGGGGCCGAGGATCATCTCGCCATATTCCTGTAAAAAGAAGGAGATGGCCTGCACATTGAGTCCAGCATAGACAATGGCCGCAGCGATTGCCATATATCCGGTTGTTCTTCCCATGGCATACAGCAATCCCACGAGAAGTGTGCGCCGGCTGTTATCCATCCGACGGGAGACGTAGGCGATGGCAGTGATGTTGGTTGCGAGGGGGCAGGGGCTCACTGCCATCATCAGCCCGATAAAAAAGGCGGCGACGAGCGGGACGCCGCTCATCCCCATTGCCTGCATGAACCCCATGATGTCCATTTTATCTTATTCCAGCTGCTGCTCAATTACCGATTTGATATAGGTAATGAACTGATTCTTGTTATTGATCATGTACCAGGGGGCGATCAGTTCCTGTTTATAGAATCCATTCGCGTCGTATACTCCTATCCAGAGAGAGGACCCGGTCGGACGATACTGTTCAACGAGGTCGCTGTTTTCGGCTGCATCGAAGTTGACATGATTAAACACCAGTTTTCCCGACTCCAGCTCCGATGCGTACCATTCCTTGATCGTCTCTTCGGCAAAATTGCCCAACACTACGCATGATGTGCAATTTCGATCGCCGTGGAAATGATAGAGCTCGATTTTTTCCACATTTGATCCTATGTAGGTGACCTCGGTCTCAGCCGTATTCTCAGGGGCATTGGCTGGAGCACTCCTCACAGCCCCTCCGTCATCCGTGCATCCAGCACAGAAGACCACCATGGCCGCGACGGCGAAAAGCAGAATGACTGAAATGTTCCTCTGAAGTTGGATCTTTTCGGGTAATTTTCCTCTCACGATTTCCTCCGTTTTAGGATCTGCCGACATACCGGCCAACATGGCAGACGACATTGAACCCTGGAAATTGGTTCAAAATATCTTGTAATTGGCTCTGGTTCCGGGCAATATTTTAATCATTGTCCCTGATTTCATGGCCTGACTCCGTCCACACAGAGTTTTTTGTCACAAACCCACCGCTTTAAAGGCCGCCCTCCGGATAAGATCCGCGGGAATGGCCTCGTATGTCTCATCCCCGCAGATGATGGCCCGGCACTCCACATCCGTTCCCGTCATGCAGGAGCAGGAGACGCATGGGGTCATCTTAATATCTGCCTCGCTCAGAAGATCCTCGATGGGCGCTCCGTTGAAGAGGATGGTGTTGGATTCAGCGATTTGTTCCGGCGGGAGCACCGTCTCAACGACTTGCACCCCGATGTGTCTGGCTGAGAGCATGGGCCGGATTGCGCCCACAACCTCGGTAAGTGTTCGACCAGTCGCCCCACACCGAATGCATGTGGTGTCGACATTCTTCCCGATATGGCGCCATTCCACTGTCAGCGTGCCGGGTGCATTTCCTTCCATCATCTGTCTCATTCCTCGCCTTTGTCCTGTGCCTCTTCTTTGGGAACAATTTTGACGTCCCCGCAGCAGCATCCGCCGCCACAGCCGCACATCATCTTTTTCAGCTTCGCCGCAAATCCTGTTGATTCAGTATCCTGTTTTTTTTCAGACATTTGTGAATAACTCCATGATTCAAATTACGTTGAAGTTATGTGGGCATTGCATCACTTATAGTTTTTCATTTCAATAACATTTGAAATACTTATGATGACGGCGTAAAAAAAGAGAACG
>CAZBYH010000272.1:0-1993 GCA_964496155.1 uncultured Methanoculleus sp. | reverse complement strand
ATATATCGCATTTGGCGCCAGATGCAGACCATTCCTGCTCAATTATTCCCTCATCGTGTGTCTGAGAATATCATGGGGATTTAATATGAGGAAATCAATGAACATATATGGAGGGTACACGGAGAACCGCCGCTGCTGATGTCGGATGGCACCTGAATTTCTGGATTGCGGTCATCCTCACGTTCAGTCTCATCTCAGTTGCCATTATCCTCTACGGCATATTCACCGGGGTCACCAACCTGACGCCGTATCTCTTTCTTATTCCTATCATATTTGTCGCCTACCGCTTCCCTGAACGCGGAATATCCTTCTCCCTCATTGTCGGCATTCTCAATATGCTCCTGCACTACCCGTTCATCGCGGTGCTTGCAGAACCCTATCTGATCTTTGTCAATTCCATTGTGCTCGTAGGAGCTGGTGTTGCGATATCCCTTCTCTCAGGTGAGGTGAATAAGGAGAAAGCACGCTATGAAGCGATTTTTACCACTTCACAGGCGGGTATTCTTCTCCTTGAATACCCTGCACTCATCATCAATGAGGTGAACAGCCGCCTTGAACGAATGCTTGGGTACCGCCCGGGTGAACTGCAGGCAGCGCCCCTTGCCCACATCTGGAAGGACACCAATGAAATGGAGGCGTTCTTCTCTGCCATCGCTGATGTCCGGTCCGCTTCAGACGTGGAGACGCGATTTCTCTGCAAAAATGGTGATGAGGTCATTGTGCTCCTCTCTGTCGGTAGCGGATATGGCAAATCCATGGTACTCACGGTTACCGATATCACCGCCCGGAAAATTGCCGAGAAGGAGCGCGAACAGGAACGCCTCCGTGCCCAGACCTATCTCAACACCGCGGGGGTGATGCTCTTTGTACTACAGGCAAACCACTCCATCGCACTGACAAACAGGCGTGCAGACGAGGTGCTGGGGACGTCTGAGCGCATGATCATCGGGCACGACTGGTTCTCTACATTTCTTCCGGAATCAATTCGGAACGATGAACGAGAACGGTTCAACAGCATACTCACCGGAAACCCGATGCTGGATAACTCCTTTGAATATCCTGTGATTACCCCCCGCGGGGAACGGATTATTGCCGGCCATTTTACCGCTCTCCGGGACGAAGACAAACATGTCACATCCGTGCTCTATTCAGCAGATGACGTCACCGAGGCACGGAGCATGGAAGAGAAGATCCGCCTTTCTGAGGCGAACTACCGAACCCTCTTTGAGGTAGGAGGCGCTGCGACCGCTATTCTGACCCGTAAAGGCACCCTGACTCTCATTAATACCCGATTTGAACGCCTCAGCGGCTATACCAAGGCAGAGGTGGAAGATCAGATGGGCTGGCCGGATTTTATCCATATCCAGGCCGGAGAGTCAGGAAAAGAAAAAGACACAATAATTCCTGACATGCACTGGCCGCCCGAGACAGAAGCCGGGCGGATGCCCGCGATGCAGACACACGAATATGAAGTGGAGTTCAGGGTTCGGGACGGGACGTACAGAGATGTTATCTGCTGGACATCACCCATTCCCGGTACATACCAGTATATCGCCTCTATACTGGACATCACCTCACGTAAACAGGCAGAAGATGAGGTGCGGCGCTCCCTGCAGGAAAAAGAGGTGCTCTTAAAGGAAGTGCACCACCGCGTCAAGAATAATATGCAGGTCATATCGTCTCTCATCTCCCTGCAGGCTGACAAGATCACCGATCCGGAGAGTCTGGAACGGCTCCGGGAAAGCCAGAACCGGATCAAGTCCATGGCACTCGTGCATGAATCCCTGTACCAGTCTGAAAATCTCGCATCCATTGATCCCGCTGATTACCTCAAAAACCTGACATCAGAGGTGATATCATCCTACTCTCTGGAGACCACCATCACCGTAGATTTCATCATCACGGTCCATTCGATGGATATTGACACTGCCCTCCCCTGCGGTCTCATCGTGAACGAACTCATATCAAACTCACTGAAACACGGATTTAAAGG
>CAZBYH010000271.1:0-1993 GCA_964496155.1 uncultured Methanoculleus sp. | reverse complement strand
GACATCGGTGGCGGCATCTGCCACCAGCTGATGAGCGAAGGACGGGTGCTGCCCGGCGAAGTGGTCGTTGGGGCTGACTCCCACTCCTGCACTACGGGTGCCTTGGGGGCTTTCTCCACCGGCGTGGGGGCAACCGACATGGCGGCTATCTGGGCGGAGGGGAGCACGTGGTTCCGCGTTCCGGAGACAATATCTATCAACCTCACTGGACGTCTGCCAACGTGGTGCGAGGCAAAAGACATCGTTTTGAAGGTTACCGGTACAATCGGCATGGACGGCGGCACCTACCGTGCACTGGAATACACCGGTGACGGTGCCACTGCCTTTTCCATGGCAGGCCGACTTACGCTCTGCAACATGGCAGTGGAGTGTGGTGCAAAGACCGGCCTCTTCTATGCAGATAAAACCACACAGCACTATCTCGCCCACTATGGTCATACTATACAGCCGCAGACACGGGAGGAGGGCACCTACTGCCGTGAACTCTTTATCGATCTTGCTGACACAGAACCTGTCCTCTCTGTTCCGCACCGGGTAGATACCGTGGCTCCGGTGACAGAGTATGCCGGCACACATCTTGATCAGGTCTTTGTCGGCACCTGCACAAACGGCCGGTATGAGGACTTGGAACGCTTCGCCCACATTGTCCGAGGGAAAGAGGTTGCATGCCGCACAATCGTCGTCCCGGCCTCTCGTGCCATCATGCAGCAGGCAGCAGAGACCGGCGTTCTCGCAGATATCATCGCGGCCGGGTGCGTGGTCGGCCCACCGGGCTGTGGCCCCTGCCTCGGAATGCATCTGGGTGTGCTCGGTGAGGGAGAAACCGCCCTCTCGACGGCCAATCGCAACTTCAAAAACCGGATGGGTGTCGGGGCGAAGTATTTCCTGGGGTCGGTGGCAACGGCTGCTGCAAGTGCACTGAAAGGTGAAATTACCTCACCGGAGGGCGCCATATGACCATATCAGGCCATGCCGTCTGCATCGGAGCAGACATCGACACCGATCTTGTGATCGCCGGACGTTACCTCCGGACGAAAGACACCTCAGTCTGGGCCCAGCATGTCTTTGAAGACCTCGACCCCTCACTTGCCCCCCGGCTGAAAGGCGCCGTTATTGTAGCCGAAAATAATATGGGGTGTGGATCGTCCCGTGAACAGGCGCCGGTCGCGATACGGGAGGCAGGTGCTGTTGCCGTCATTGCCCCCTCATTTGCCCGGATCTTCTTTAGGAATGCAATTAACGTGGGTCTCCCGGTGATCGAGTGCGACGGTCTCGTCTGCGCCGATGACAGCACGGTCACCATCTCAATGGAAGAAGGGTGGGTAAAGGTGGACGGCATGCGTTACCCTATTCGCCCTCTTTCCCCAAAAATGCAGGATATTCTCTCTGCAGGCGGGCTTGTTTCCTACTGGAGAAACCGATGATCTTCCCAAAAGAGTGTAAAACAGTCGGTTATGCTGAAGGAAAACCTGCCGGAGACAAGGTCTACTTTCTTTCACGCTACCTCATCCATTACACCGACACCGGGTACGAAGTGCTGGAGGTGACGCTAAAAGAGGGGAAGACGATGCTCAGGGATATCATATCCTCGCGTCTTCTGGCAGGCGTTGCAGATGTCTACATGTATCCTGAAAAGGTGAGCCTCCAAAATCGCACTGACCTCATCCGACGGGCAAAGGAAACCGGGAAACGCTGCACGGTATTTACCGGCCTTGATGAACACAGAACCTTTGTCTGCGACCCAACAGATGAGAAGATTGTAACCATTCACGTCTATGATGCAGAACCCCCCCGCCCAAATCTTGCCCACATCATCCGTGACCTTGAACAAACCGGTCTTTTTGGGGAATGTGGCATAGCGTTCTGCTACCATATCACAGACATCCGTGAGACCGGCGCAGAGGTCTATCCCTGCCGGGCGGCAGGGTTCTCGCGGACGATTGATAATGACCGGTTGCGAGGCGATGAAACGGTTGCCGGGTGTCTGACCGCA
>CAZBYH010000270.1:0-2026 GCA_964496155.1 uncultured Methanoculleus sp. | reverse complement strand
TCCAGCGCTTCAGCCAGGTCCAGGAGACCGTCATGTTGTGGTATGCACCACCGGTTGGGAGACCATGGATAGCCTTGCATGCAAGAATCTCACGGAATGAACCGCCTGACCCGAGACCGAGCGGTGTTGCTGCGGTATCAAGGATAGGGCGGGTAATGCCGCACTCTTCTGCAATTGCAAGCATGGATTTCTCCTGACCAGCGACGCCACCCTCAGTGAGCACCTGCTCACGGCCCTTTACGGTTGGGTCGCCAGGATTGAATGCAAGCACAATTGCTGCATTGACGTCACTGTTCTTGAGTGCCTCAATGTTCTCCGGAAGGATTGAACCATTGATTGAGTTGTAGATGGCACGGTCTGCCAGTCCAACCTCGGTCACATACTCACATGCGTGTGCCAGTGCTACAGGTTCGGACGAGTCCATCAGGAATGCCGTCTTGTTGTCAATGGAGTCAAACCATGAGAAGTAGCTCTCAAATGCCTCTCCTGATTCAGAGATGATCTGGATGAAGTGCTTTAGACCTGTCTGGTCTGAGAGCTCCTGACATCTGTTCCAGAGCGCCTCTGCGCGATCCTTGTCAATTATGCCCTTCATATCATCGATAACAGTCTCGTGCTTGTTATAGAAGATAGAGGCACCGAGAACCCGGGGATATTCTCCGGGTTGCCCGCCAATCTTGGTACCGTTAAAGTCGTGTACCGTCTGTTCTTTCTCAAATTTGAACATTTTTTCTCCCTCCTCAGATAAATCCGCCTAGTTTGGGGAGTAACACCAATATCATCATAAATACAATCAGACCAGCGACAAGACCATAGAGAATGCCGATGTCACGACCGACCTTTCGGCCATAGCGCTGAGCAAGTTCTGCATCCGCAAACTCCAGTTTCTTCTCAATAGCATTGAGTTTTGCCTCAATCGCAAGGAACTGGGGATTTGCTGTTGCAGAGACTGCACCGCCGGCACCGCCCTCATCATCGCTAACCTCGATTACCATCGGGTCTGCGGGGAATGCACCGGGGTCTTTCCCGACACACTCGTTGATCTTTGCGGTGATTGCACCCATGTCTTCGCTTTCCATGATGTCGATGACTTCGACCTGTTCACGGAAGCGATCGATTGCAGTATTGTCAAGGTTCTCTATGAATGCAATAGCACCCTTGGAACCGACGATCTTACCGCCTTCGACACCATTTGCATGCAGAGCCTTCAGTGACTGGCCAGATAGATGACCTTTCACTTCTGTTCCACAGAAGATGATGAAACGAATGTTCGGATTTGAGATGGTGTTTGCAATCAGCTTCTCAAGTCCAAGGTTCTCTGTCTTACAGGAACCACACATGGCAGCTCCTGCGTCACAGATTCCCTGTTCGTCAAGGTGAGAGCCAAACGTACTGACTGCAACACAGCTTTCCGGACTGCCGGATATGTAATCGCCCTTGATAATTGGCCAGCCTGATGCCGGTGATTTCTTATCTGCCATTTTCAGATACCTCCCACCAGAAGTATTGGGGCCACCACAAGGACGACAGCAATGATCAGACCTAATGCAAATCCCATGACACCGCTGGCACTAATTGCAGAGTCAAGCTTGTTGGTACGTGCAAGAATCTGCCCTTTGTACCTGATATCAGACATCATGCCATCAATCGCCTTAGTACGAATTGTTGTGGGTTGTTTTTCATCTGTCATTTATCTCACCCCATCAAAAGGAAGCCCAATAGGACAAACGATATGACCAGTCCGATCATTATTCCTTCGACTTTACCGGAATACACACCCGCTGCGTAGCGGTTGCGGTATCCCATGTCTGTCACCATCATCTGGATTACTTTCATCCGTGAGTGGATCAAGGCAAGTTCGCCGGACATCTCAATTTCTACAGCTCCTGTACTCTCACCTCCATCTTCGTCGTCATCGCTGACCTCGACTACTATGGGGTCTGCATCAAATGCACCGGGGTCTTTCGCGATACACTCGTTGATCTTTGCGGTGATTGCACCCATGTCTTCGCTTTCCATGATGTCG
>CAZBYH010000269.1:0-2032 GCA_964496155.1 uncultured Methanoculleus sp. | reverse complement strand
GTCTTTAAAGCGGCCGCCGGGGCGCACACATTGCTTGAAATTAACGCATATCCAGCCCGGCTCGACCTCTCTGACATCCTGTGCCGCAGGGCAAAAGCATGCGGTGCGACGATGGGAATCGGGACTGATTCCCATCACCGGGACCATCTCCGGTATCGGGATCTGGGAGTGGCGGTGGCCCGCCGGGGCTGGCTGGAGAAAGAGGATGTGGTAAACACCCGATCGCTTTCGGGGTTCAGGACGTGGCTGGATAGCTGAGGAAGAAAACCATGTGTCTTCTCTGGTGCAACAAACTCTTATATGCAAAAAAAACAGAAAAAAAGGGACTCAGGGGTTCAGCAGCTGCTGAACCTCGTTATCAGTCAGATCGTAGTGGTAGAATTTTGTATAAAACTCCTTCGTCAGGCTTACCATATCAATGCTCCCGCACTGGTCAGGGTAGATAACAGTGGCTGTCCAGGGGATGCCAATGATGGTATTCACGCTGGGCGGAGCATCAAACCAGCAATATGGCGACGACGGGATGCAGTGCACATCACCGTTTTTCACTGCGGTGACTGATTCCCACTTTGCATCAGAAAACACACGGTCATAGAAATCCCGGGTATCGCAGATGATGACATCCGGGTTCCATTTCACCACCTGTTCCATCGAAACCTCAGTCTTCATTATCGCCGCCTTTGTGGGGCATTCAGCGATATTTACACCATTGCAGATATCAATCAGCTGGGAGTGCTGAGAACCGGATGCGGAGGTCTTCAGACCCGCAGGGCCGCTTGCATAATAGACAGTCCGTTTCTTATCATCCGGGATATCAGCAGTCGCTTCCTGTGCGAAATTCAGAACGCGTGCATAGAATTCTTTGAGGGAGGCGGCCTCCTCTTCTGCTCCAAGCACACTTCCCACGTAGGTGATGGGTGCATCATATGCCAGTGCATCGATGGTGTTTTCCACACCAACAACGGGTATGCTGCCCATATTCTCCTGCCGTTCCTCAATGGAAGCCTTTGGGTTACCCTTAGAATTGAAACCTTCAAAGACTACATCCGGATTCATCGCGATGAACGTCTCATAATTGCCGGACTCCATACCATACCAGCCGCCAACATTGGGCAGAGATGCATATCGTTCGGGAACAAAGGGGTTTGCCGGTTCAAAGTTCGATCCAAGGAGCATGTCCGGTGCGATCATATAGATGATCATGCTCACATGGGGTGCCGTGCTCAGGACACCGTCAATATTGGCTGGGAACGGGACAGTCACGGTCCGTTCAAGCATATCAACGGTCTCTGTGGTGAGGAGCGACTCCTTCAGCGGTGCAGACTGTGTGGTGCATGCAGCACCCATCACACAGGCAATGAAAAGAAGAAGGGTAATAACGGGGATGAATATCGATCGGGTCATGGTATACACTCGGCAACGGATGAACAGGGATGAACATCCGAATATGTATGGATTTCAGCGGAATACATTAAATATATTCCGTATAATTTCCTAATTATTAACTATAATTAATTACCATTTTGACATCACCCACCACCGATTGTTCATGTCAATTTTGAAACATAAGAGAGCCTTCTCTTCTCTGACTTTATTCGGCAGAAGTGTTCGCATTCAGGTTTACCTGAACATTTATGCGGGCATTGTCTGGTGTTTCGGAAAACAGGGCCATGCCGGGAGAGAGCGACTGGCCTTTGGGAAGGTGGGATACGTGAATGCCAAAGGAATCTGACGGAAATTCAATGCAGACCGGTATGTGGCCCGATCCAGAGATAGTGAATGAGGGGGTGAATTCATCACCACCAATTTATCAGGCAAACAAAGGGATATCAGCGTGAAATAATCCGTTCGTCCCCCTCCAGCGCCGCAAGCGCCTTGAGAGCACTCATCTCTTTATCTTTTATCTCAAGCATGATATCAATATCAAACAGCCGGGCCTCTTCGGTGAACCCGAGAAAATCGGGAATATCAATGGTAGCCGCGTGCTTCCCCGGCCGCCCACCCAGCTCCTGCGTGCTATAATCAACCATCG
>CAZBYH010000268.1:0-2046 GCA_964496155.1 uncultured Methanoculleus sp. | reverse complement strand
CCTGATAACCATCTGAACAAACCATCGTGAATTCCTATCGCATCATGAATTCCTGCAGCACCATGAGCCATATCTTTTGGGTTCTTCTCCAATTTTCTGAAGTGCATTTGGAGAAGAGCCAGAAGATCAGGCATTCCGCAACCCGTATATGAACCAATATAGGTGTTGACGACAATAAAATATGACATTCTGCCGAAAGGCAGGCAAAACATCTTCTTCAAATATCAGTCCTTAAATATTGCACTCTCAGGAAGCTGTTGCAACAAAGATTCTTTCAATACATCAAAATCTATTTTGTCCAGCTGATCACCGAGAAGCTTGCCGCCATATGCATACCGGTAGATATGATAAATTACCTGATCCACAACTTCAAGAGCCAAATCCGCTGATGTAACCGTAATCAAATGCGCACCAACAGCAGGATGACGACCACGCCTTCCCCCGACAGATATACGATAAGCGGGAGATTCAGATGTGAGAATATCATACGGACAGGTGGAAACACAGGAACCGCACATGATACATTTACTTTCATCAACCTGGACCGTACCGTTTATTATGACAATAGCAGATTCACGGCAGTATTCTACACAGGTACCACAGCCAGTACAGAGTCCGGGATCACGAATTGGTTTGCGGATTCCTGTGATACCAATCTCATTGAATTGTTCTCCCGAACAGGAATTGGGGCAGGCAGAAATACCAATGCGTATCTTCACAGGCATTTCTCTGGCAAAATGTTTTTTATCGATTTCCTTTGCGAGAGCGATGGAATCAATGTTGGAGAACTTGCATCTATCATTGCCGGGGCATGCCACAATGTTGACGACCTCCTCTCTTTCCGCACCGAGAGGGGTGTCGTTTTCCTTAAGTTCAGCCACCATTGCCTCAAGATTTTTTGATTCCACATGCGGAATTTCCATTGTCTGCCGGGTAGTAAGATGCACATCTCCACTCCCATATTTCTCGGCTATCCCGGCCACTCCCACCATCTGCTCGGGAGAAAGCACGCCAGCGGGAAGGCGAAGACGGACAGTGCAGTAATCAGGATTTTTCTGCATGATAACCCCCCCGCGGGAATACACATCTGACTGACGGATCATATGATTATTATTATTACTTCATTATCTAAAAAAAGTTCTATGGTTTTACTGTCAATCCATAGCTTTTTTTTGCCTTAAATCGTCGAATAAGAACACAGAACTAATTCTGCGTTCTTATTCGGCATTTCCCATAAAATCCAATCAAATCCATCGTGAAAACAATATGGGGAGAATTATTCACATTGAGAGAACTAATAAGGTTCATAATTTTTAAGGACTACTGGTTTTAGGGGGCCAGCTTTCATACCTGAATCTCTAAAAAAACAGGTGAAATGGAGAAATCAAACAAGGCATATGGCGACTTAGCGATCAAAATTGCTTTATTCGGGTTATGAGCACCCGCTCCATCCGCAGTTCTTGCAGATGCCCTGATTGCAACCTTCCCCGAAGTCCAGTTCAGCGTCACATTCGGGGCAGCGGTTCTTTGTCTTCTCTGTTGCATCGGTGATGACCCAGTTGTCAAGGGTAGTAATCGTCTCCATGCGTGCCGCAAGGTCAATGCATCTGCCCACGACATCAGCACATGAGTATCCTTCAGACTCACGGTTTTTAACCTCAGAGAGGCAGTTGACCTTCCTGAATTGTTTGACATATTTCGTGTAGGGAACACCGCTTTGAAGACCTGTTGATATCGCCCGGCCGAGGGCGTTGGAGTTTGCTTCGCATCCCCCGCTGCCCACGGTCCGGATGAATACTTCCCAGGGTTTCCCCTCAAAGAGATTGACGGTCACATAGAGGCGGCAGCACCCGGACTGGCAGAGATAGGTCTTACCAATGAGTTCTTTCGGGCGGCAGCGTTCCTGTGTTACCACCGGTGCTACAACTTCTGCCGACTCCTTTGCACTCAGGGCCAGCACAACCTCTTCCCGGCTTCCGGTGCGATAGATTGTCATGCCCTTCAGGCCGTTTCTCCATGCCATCAGAACGGCTGCGGCCATATCAT
>CAZBYH010000267.1:0-2055 GCA_964496155.1 uncultured Methanoculleus sp. | reverse complement strand
ATTTGAATACCGTATTCATCCGATAAAAGGCGTCACCCATCCCGTCAATGAGATAGAAGAGTTCAGTGAAGATCAGCACCCCCAGTCCAAGGATCGAGATCACTTCAGCAGGCCGGAATGTACGGCGCAGGAGAAGGGCGACAAGCGGCACGGCAGCAAGACCTGCTGCCGCATACCCGGTGATGAGAAACGGCACAAATACCACAAGAATCCAGGGATTTTTCCGGATATCGCGGAGCGTGGCACACCAGAAGGCCACGATAAAGAACCCATAAACCAGCATGAACTCCACCATTGTGGAGGGAACCGATACGATGCCAATGCCTGCGATGCCCGGGGTGGAGAGCATCAGATAGTAGGGCGCAAAGATAAGGACAGCGACCGCCGGGCAGACAAGAAAAAGGCGCCATGGATACGGGTCGGGCACCGTGGCACGCCCGGCCCGATACCAGACGATTGCCCCGACTACTAAGAGAAGCGGCGCATACACAAGGACATCCCACGAGTTCATGCCCGGCATCACGCCCAGACAGAGCGCGACCGCACCCAGACATACCCACCGGCTCCGCTCAGAAAGCCCTCCCCATTCATGCAGGATATAGAGCATGAGAAAGATGAAGAGCGCCTGCACAAAGAGCGAAATGACATGGGCATGAGGGTCACCCCAGAGAAAGGAGAAGAGCGGATATTCGTTGATGGTATCAGGGATGGTGCGGGTGGAATTCCAGAGCACACCGGAGGCACCTGCACCCAGAAACACCTGCAGAATAAAGGAAGGATTTACCAGAAAGAGAGCCACCACCGGGAGTGCCCGGAAACGGGTCAAAAGCAGGTGACCTGCTGCATAGAGGGCGACTGCTGCATTGGCAAAGACCGTCGGCAGGATGAGATTAAAGGTAACCGGCGACGGGGTACCGGAAAGAAGACCGGTTACCCCCATCATCCAGTGCCCGAGATAATAGTAGGTCGCAAGCGTACCTCCTGCAAACCACGGGTCAGCGGGAGGCACCATGGGTGCACGCATAATGGATGCAAGAAAGGCATGATCCATGAACTTCTCGGCATAGGAGATCATCGGATTGAAGAAGCGAATCTCGGTCATGAAGACAAAACAGAGCAGAAAGACGACGTCCCACTTCCAGACACCCGAGAATTTTTCCCGGGTGTACCATCCGGTGAGAGTATAATAGCCGAGGATGACGAGAAACGGAACCACCGCTGCCTGCACCGGGATATGAGCAAGACCCAGGTACCAGCTGATACCACCAAAGATGAGGAATGAGAGGGGATAGGAGACGGGATAGCTAAACCGCCCGAAAGCGCCTGAGAGGACAGGCCAGAGAGCAGTCTGGAGGATCTTCAGGACAAGCAGCCAGAGAACAAGCGACGTTGCCTGAGCAGCCGCCCCGATCATTTAACCTCTGAGACATCCAGCGAGTGGGAAAAGGCACGGCGCAGAAGGGATACCGCCCAGTCACCAAAGACATAGAGCGAAACCACACCGCCGGCAACCGTGACACCATTTTTGACAAGATGGTCAATCACCGCAATAAGGGTTGCAACCGCAGGATCCACGCCAGCAAGCGATAAAGTAAGGGCGACCGCGATCTCATAGGTGCCTACACCACCGGGTGTTATTGGCACCGCCTTGACCAGATTTCCGATGACAATGGCAAGCGTGACCACCACAAACGGAATGGCCGCGCCAAACATCAGCGCAACGACATAGCATATCACTACATCAGTCACCCAGATCACAATGGAAAGACCAGATAAACCCACTATTCCTTTTGCCGAGAGAGATGCCGCCTTCACCTGATTCAGGAGGTCTATGATCACGTGCAGATATTTGTTTTCAGACTGAAACCGCCCCGCAGAGAAGATGAATAGCACAAAAACACCGCAGAGCCCAAGTGCTACATAGATGACCGTGATAAACCAATCGGGGACATTCAAAACAAAGGGAAGGGTCAGCGCACCCAGGAGAGCGATGGTCACAATATCAAAGAACCGTTCCACCACCAGTGACGAGAGACCATTTGTGTAGGTCGCATC
>CAZBYH010000266.1:0-2071 GCA_964496155.1 uncultured Methanoculleus sp. | reverse complement strand
TTACGGTGGCGAACCGTTTGATACAACACAGTTCGCCTTAGCACCTAATCGAGACTATAGTGACTCCATCATGAAAGGCATTCTAAAATATTCAACCCAAAACGGGCATAAACGGTCTCTCATCAACCTATATGTCCTGCATTCCCTGCATCGCGAGCCGAAAACCGGGTATGACCTTCTCAAAGAAATTGAAGAATTAACCAAAGGAGTATGGGTGCCGAGCAAAGGGACTATCTACCCGATGCTCCGCCAACTTGAGGAGGAAGGGATTATTACTCCGCAAGAGACAGGAGCCCGTGCAAAGACGATCTATGCCCTGACAGAGGAAGGAGAGGTCGTCTTGACAGAGATGAAGGAGGCGAGACACCAGTCACACGAAAACGTCCAGATCATCAGAAGCATTCATACGGAAATATTCGGGAAGGGACGTGCATCCCTTGCAGAGAACGCATGGGAGATACAGGAGTGTATCCGTGACCTGTCAGAAGACGAAGATAAGCAGAAAAGAGCAGAAGAGATTCTCATGCAATGCAAACGAGACCTCAGAAAACTCGGAAAAAAAGAGGAAACCGTAAAATGAACGCAATTCAGGTAGATAAACTTACCAAAAAGTTTGGAGACTTCACGGCGGTTGATGCCGTCTCCTTTGATATCAAAAAAGGAGAGATATTTGGCCTTTTAGGCCCGAACGGTGCCGGTAAAACCACGACAATCTCTATGCTCTCCACGCTTCTGAAACCGACATCAGGCAAGGCACTGGTCAATGGCATCGATATTGAAGGAGATCAGGACGGGGTACGCAAATCCATCGGTATTGTCTTTCAGGACCAGAGCCTCGATGAGGAACTGACAGCATGGGAGAACATGGACTTTCACGGCAGACTGTACCGCATCCCAAAAAACGTCCGGGAAGAGCGGACAACAGAACTCCTGCACCTTGTGGAGCTACACGATAGGAAAGACAGTCTGGTAAAGACCTTTTCCGGCGGTATGCGGCGCCGTCTTGAGATTGCCCGCGGCCTTCTGCACGAACCGGCCGTGCTTTTTCTTGACGAACCGACTTTGGGTCTTGACCCACAGACCCGCAACCACCTCTGGGATTACATCCATACGCTGAATAAGACAAAGGGAATAACCATCATTCTCACCACTCACTACATGGATGAGGCAGACCGGCTCTGTGACCGCATCGCCATCATCGACAAGGGGACAATCATTGCCATGGACACTCCTGAAGAGCTGAAAAAGCACGTTGGCGGTGATGTGGTAACCGTATTATCTCCTGACTCAGAAAGAATTGCCGCTGAAATATCCGCACCGTGGATATCTGGTGCTGACCAGCACAACGGGCAGGTAACTATCCGGCTTGAGTCCGCGGAAAAACATATTGCAGAACTCATCGGCCTTTTTGGCAAGAACGGGTATGAGATATCATCCGTTTCTCTGCGTAAACCAACACTTGAGGATGCCTTTTTGTACTACACGGGAAAGACCATCCGTGAGGAAGAAGTTGGGGCAACAGATCGGATGCGGATGATGCGGAGGAGGAGTTAAATGGATATTATCTATACGCTCTGGCTACGCAGTCTCAAGCGTTTCGTCCGCTCTAAAAGCAGAATTGTCGGCAGTCTTGGTATGCCACTCTTCTTCCTTCTGGCTCTTGGGTTCGGACTGAATGCGGTTGTGGAGATGCCGGGAGGTTCTGGAGAGAACTACATCCTGTTTCTGATTCCCGGCATCATTGCAATGACGGTACTCTTCACCTCAGTCTTCTCCGGCATACAAATAATATGGGATAAACAGTTCGGATTCCTGAAGGAGACCCTTGTAGCACCCGTTTCGCGCCTTGAGATCATGCTTGGGCAGACGTTTGGCGGTGCCACGACTGCGGTGATACAGGGAGCCTTTATTCTTGTCTTATCGCTCTTTATTGGTCTGAGCCTCCCCTCTCTCACCGGGTTTGTCATCGCATTTCTTTTCATGGCACTCATCGGCATCTGCTTTGCAGCACTCGGTATTGCCATTGCCTCAAAGATGGAGGATATGCACGGCTACCAGCTCATCATGAACT
>CAZBYH010000265.1:0-2085 GCA_964496155.1 uncultured Methanoculleus sp. | reverse complement strand
ATTTTGTGTTTTCTGCTCTTTTTTACCGTATTCGGTATTATTCCTGCCACTGCACACGTTCCCGGTGAGGTAAGCTATGCGTATTCCCAAGCAACCCTGAATCTCACAGCATTGTGCGAGGGGGAAAACATCAGTGTATCCCCCGCCTCGTCCCCAGGAGAACTATTCACTGAGGGTTCTTCTCTGGTGAAAAAGGCTATTTCAGAATCCATCTATCCCGATTATGTATCGGGTAGTGTTCTTGTTATATACGAGATTGATAACCGGAAGAAAGCATCTTATTCGTTTGATTCTACAGCACTGAGAGCCAATGCGGCTATCGGTGCCACTGTCACCCAGGAGTTCACAGACACGATTCTGCCCGGATGTCAGGTCGTTTCCCTCCCTGATGACATGACCGTTGATGAGGCAGTCATATACTATGAGGGTCTGCCCGGCGTTGCATTTGCGCAGCCAGATTACATCTACACGATCGGCGCGGTCCCGAATGATCCACATTATTCCCTTCAGTGGGGGTTGCAGAATTCGGGTCGTGCGACACCCCACTTCTCTTCCGGAGTCACCAACGGTGCTGACATCGGTGTGGAAGAGGCATGGGATATCACGACCGGATCAGAGGACATTGTGATTGCTGTCATAGACACGGGTGTTGACTACCTGCACGCAGACCTCTCGGCAAACATGTGGGATGACGGTGCCGGCCACAGCGGGTATGACTTTGTTAATAATGATAATGACCCGATGGACGACCAGAGTCACGGTACCCACTGTGCAGGCATCATCGCTGCTGTGGGGAACAATGGGGTTGGTGTCACCGGTGTCTGCTGGGACACGAGAATCATGGCACTCAAGGCCTTTAATGCAACCGGTGTGGGGACAAGTATCGCTGAGATCGACGCCATCAACTATGCGGTTACCCATGGTGCAGACATTCTCTCATGTTCATGGGGGGGAACTCATAATGATGCTGCCCTGAAGACGGCGATTGACAATTCCGGTCTTCTTGTCGTCTGTGCGGCGGGGAATGATGGCACAAATAATGATGCCAAACCAAAATATCCATCAAATTTTGCCAGTCCAAATATTATCGCTGTGGCCGCCACCGCACCGGATGATACTCTCTCCTCTTTCAGCAATTATGGTGCGACCAGTGTCGATGTCGGTGCTCCAGGTACTGATATATACAGTACTCTCCCCCGGGAGCTTTCGATGGAGAGAACCGTCTTCAGTGAAGATTTTTCATCCGCAAGCGGATGGGGAGAGTATGATCATACCGGATCCGGTCGCAGCGAGTGGGGTCTGACTACTGGCCTGTACACCAGTGCTCCATCTTCTGTTATCATTTCCCCATACGAGAATAACTGGGATCAATGGCTTATAAGAGAGGACAGTATTTCTCTTTCCGGTCTGACAAATCCGGTTCTCCAATATCAGTGGTGGGTTGATACCCAGATTGATAGTGATTATGCGTACGTGGGTATATCGGAAGATGATGAGTACTATGACTTCATTGGCGTTTCCGGAAACAGTGGGGGTTTTATCGAGGAAACCATTGACCTTACGGATTTTGGGTCGAATCGGATTGATTTTACCGGGAAGAATATATGGATAGTCTACCGGCTAGTAAGCGATTCGTCAATCACAGGGAACGGAGTATGTATAGATGACATTCAAATTGGCCAGCTGGTGGGCAAACCCGTCTATGGCTACAAGTCAGGGACATCCATGGCAACGCCGATGGTAGCAGGCGTGGCTGGTCTGCTTCTCGCAAAGAATCCCTCATATACTCCTGCTGAGCTAAAGGCGGCCATCATGGATAACACAGATCCCATCCCCGCCCTCGCGGGGAAATGTGTCAGTGGCGGTCGGGTGAATGCATGGGCTGCTGTGGATACCATCACTCCACTTATCAGGGGTGATTTCAATGGAAATGGTCAGGTGGATATTGGCGATGTGTCTCGTGTTGCCTGGATGGTTGCCGGATTAACTCCGGTAGATATGGGGGCGGATTTCACGGGAAACGGAAAAGTGGATGGTGAAGATGCCGCAAAGATTGCCTACTACTATGTGGGCAAGATCCCTGAC
>CAZBYH010000264.1:0-2086 GCA_964496155.1 uncultured Methanoculleus sp. | reverse complement strand
TGCCTGCTCGGCGGAGAGAGCATGGCAGCAGGCGTGCGCATCCTCCGGGTGGCAGGCATCCCGAACTTTGAAGAGCTCGAAGACGCGTTCCGGGCCGTTGGTGCAGCCATACAACGGGAGCAGGAGCTGAAGAGATAACGGTGATTTCGTCGTCTCCCCGCCATGAAGAACAGACAAGAGGGTAAGAAAATACCAAAATAATCATTCACAATTTCGAAATCAGAGATGAGGTGGGCACAGAACGTGCCCGCGGCACCCATCCGCCCGTCCCTCTCACACATAATCACTTCTGTCCGGCAGTGTCGGCGATATACCTTTTCACCTTCGCCACACCGGACCGGAGGGTCAGGGGTGTGAGACGGAAGTACTCACATATCTTTTCTTCCCTTACGGAAAACTCCCCTCCCTCCCTGACAAGACCCGCCTCCTCGCATGCCACAGAGACAATAGCACCGCTCCATTCTTGTTCGGATACCTGCATAAGAGGTAGATCCGGATGGGCGACAAGGTTTCGCACAATATCATTGCACCGCTCTTCAATAGAGGCATCATCCAGCCGGGTGCAGAACTCCTCACAGTTCCCAAAGACCATCGACGTCCGGATATTAATTTTACCTATAATACCGGGGTCTTCGTTCAGAAGATTCACCAGGGATGACCGGAATTTTTCCGCTTCCTCTTTCCCATCGGCATTTTCAACAATATCCGCCATCATCGATATCATCAGTTCAGTCACGACATCCTCATCAATAATGGCATCCTGCTCACCGAAGTCTTCCCCGGCACGTTCTGTTGATATTCGCCAGCTTCGCTCAGCGGAAACCCTTTGGATAAACTCCGGTTCTGCCTCGAGGAGGACAGGGAACAGCTCACCGGCATCCACATTCCTTCCCTCATTCTCCATGTATTCAAGGAACCGGCAGAGAACAGGGACATACTGCTCAGCCCATTCCTGCGTTGCATGCGTGTTTAGCACCACAATCTCTAAGAGCATCTGCCTCAGCAGCGCTGCATCCCAGTGATCGATATCAATCTCATAGACTCCGTACATGAGGCTACCGAATGACACCACAATGTCCTCAGAAAGACGGACATCCTTTCCCGACTCCGCTTCTTCGATAAGAAATCCATCGATCTCGGCCCCGATATCATCGCGGGCCATCCGTTCCATGATCACAGCCGGATCGTCATCGCCAAAGAGGGCACTGATATTGACATGCTCATCCGGTACCCCCATCGCAATCCCGTACATTTCCTGCATATCTTCAGAGATGAGATCGCTTATCTCACATCCCGGAGGATACCAGTCGAGGGCAGCCTCCATATCGTCCAGTGTGAAACATGCGCTCGTTCGGGGAGAATTAGGGAAAGGACAGATGATTGCACGGTCAAAGTCCATGAGACAGTCCCGGCAGAAGTACTGTCCACCTTCATCGTCATCGTCATCTTCAAATTCATCTCCCGGGACAACTGCCAGAAATTCTGCCGCATCCCCGCACACCACGCAGAAAGGCAGGTCAGGTGCATTGCGGGCAACGAGGCAACACGAACCCTCCGGGGGCATCGCGGGTGTTGTGCCCACCACCTTGAGTTTGAGTTCAACCCCCTTCGGGGTGTAACCGCCATAGGTATAATAAAAAATCTGCCCCTCCTCTATCCGGTCGGCAAGCGGGACTACCTTATTTGTTTCAACATCTATGTACCTCGTGCCCTGAATGGTGAATGAACTACCGTCATCCTCTTCCCCCATCCATACCTCCTGTAAGAGGGCGTCAAGGTCACAAAACATCGCATCATGCCGTGCGACAACAAACATCCAGAAGGACGGGGCATGCCGGCCATCAATGCTGATGATATATGAGGGGTGAGGCCCCTCTGGCCATCCGGTTCGGGCAAGGCATTCCCCCAGATGCCGCCTGAGCCCCTTTTTCCCCAGTGTCTCCCGACACAGAAGGCAGGTGCCGGAATACTTGCGTGGTTTCATAAGAGTTTTTTTTCACCGGAAACGATTTAATGGATCTGTTCGGGCCCGTCCAGACAGATGCGTGCGTAGCTGGCGGTGTCTGCACGATACCAGCATATTTAT
>CAZBYH010000263.1:0-2098 GCA_964496155.1 uncultured Methanoculleus sp. | reverse complement strand
CGGTGCATCAATCCCGGCCCATACATTCTGGTAACTGAGGTCATCCTCATCGCTGGTGACAAAATCCCCCCCGATAAGGACCAGTGAGGCATTCAGGGCATTGATCTCCTCGGTAACCGACCGCATAAATGCGAGATTCCCGCTCTTCAGGTGCGGATCTGCGATAAATACGATATCATTAGGTGCCCCCTCCATCTCAATGACTGTGATTCCCGCGGATTGTCCTTCATATATCATGTACCCCCCGATCCCTGTCACGAGAGCAAGTACAAACACCGTTGCGTACAGGTGCGGGGTATATGTCCTGAGCGTCTCTTTCATGAAATCTGCATCCATATTTGTGAAGTAAATATAAAGTAGTCGGTTTCGTACCACATCCCCGGTTCCACGAACCATTATCACGAAAGCCATACAACTATCAGAATAATGAGATGCCCGGTTTGTGGCGGCTCCTGTCTCGAAAGCGCAGCAGAGATGATCCAACAGCGCGAAGAACTTTTTCTTTCCTGCCCTGCATGCAGGGACACCATTCTTGATAAACGCTCACCTCCGTCATTTCGTAGAAAAATGCCGTGTGCGGCATGCGGGAAACGGCCACTGGACGAGATAATCGGAGACTGCTGGACCATCATGGCAGAGGAAGGTGACCTTTCTCCCACCGCGCCGGTCATGGCAGCAGGCATCCCCCTCATCCACCCGGGAGTGGCACTTACTGCACCGCCCCATCTCGGCAACACATCCATGGTCTTTCTCTCGCGTTCGGTTAGGCATGAGGCAGCGGAGCGTATTGTAGCAGAGATTCCTGAGATAAAAGGCGTGGTGCACGACAACGGAACAGTCCCGGGGATCGCTGAAATGGATGAAACCCTCCAGACATACCATACTAACACACGCTGTGCGGGATGTGACGTCCGGGCTAATATATTTGAGACCATGGAAACGCCGGTTACCGTCTTTATGCAACAATCCTATGCCCACATCGAATATCCCCGGGGGTTTGACCCGAAACTTGTCGCAACCGCCACCAACGTGATCCGTCATCAGCCCGAGGTATTTGTCGACCCCACCTGCGGCGTCGGGACACTCAGCATCACCGCGGGCAAGTATCACATCCCCAGGATAATCATGAACGATGCATGGGGATATGCGGCATACTGGGCGGCCGTCAATCTGGAGATCAACCGGGACGCACTGGGTCTTGACCATGTAGAGATGCATATTGCCTACCCTGACGTGCAGAAGGCACCCGTCAGAACCGAACCCCTGAAAGTGGCCGATGCCTTCGGAGACGACACGCACTATGAAGTATGGTGGGGAGATATGAACCGCCTCGGAACGGTTCTCACAGACAAGGTCTGTCTCACGGCAATAGATCTATTTAACAAGGAAAACCGACACCGCATGGCAGGTATCGTCCGCCAATGGAAAAATGGAATTGGAGGCGAGGTTTTTATTCCTTGAGATCAACAGTATACGGGGACTAGCCCGGGTGGTTAGGCGTCACCTGTTACCTGAAACCGCCGATATGCGGGGGGTGATAGTCCGGGGACGGCTTTGGCGATCTGTCTGAAGCTGCCATTCCTGACTGCGAAGCCTTGTCCTATGAGGTCAGTGGCGGGGATTTGGGTATTCCGGAGGGAATATCCTGCCCCTTGTTGCGGAAACCGGCCCAGGCCCGGAAGGGAGCAGGCTTACCGTGAACATTTGGCGCCCATGGGGGTGCGGGGTGGAGAAGGGAATGTCAGAATACGACAGAAACGTATTGTCTACCCCGGATATGTCCCTGTTTTGGTGTATGTTATGGCAAAAGTCGCAATCATCGGAGCAAGCGGCAATGTCGGCCGTTACACTGCACTTACGGTCTCTCATAGTCCCTATGTCAGTGAGCTATTGCTTTTTGGACGGCCCGGCAAGGAAGAGGTGTTGCACGGGCTCGCTTCTGATCTCCACGACTCGTTTGCCGCACGCGGCAGTCAGGCAGACGTAAAATATTCCTGTTCTCCAGAAGACCTTGAAGGGTCTGATATCGTCATCGTAACATCCGGTGTTCCGCGAAAGGATGGTCAGGACAGAAATGACCTTGCCCACGAGAATGCAC
>CAZBYH010000262.1:0-2123 GCA_964496155.1 uncultured Methanoculleus sp. | reverse complement strand
TCTACCAGTCTGAGTTAAGGCGGGCATTGCGCCGTGGTGCTCTACAATATAAGACCCATTTTGATTTAAGGCTTGTGATATTCTCCTGGAATGATACATACTCACCGGCACTAACCATTATATCTGTGACAGACATATAGGAGAACCATGTCTCAGAAACAATTCGAGGCCAGGACAGTCGCAGGAGATGCGGCAGGTCGCCTTCTTGGGCGATCAGAAACGCAAGCAGAATAGAGTAACCGTTTTTGACACCACTCTCAGGGATGGTGAGCAGACACCCGGCGTGTCATTTACCCGTGATGAAAAGATGAGCATTGCCCATCAGCTTTCAGACATCGGCATTCACGTCATCGAGGCAGGATTTCCTGCATCATCTGCTGATGAGAAAGAGTTTGTAAAGGATATCGCATCAGAGGGACTGGAAAGTATGATCTGTGGTCTTGCACGGGCAACGCAATCAGACATCGAAACGTGTGCCGACTGTGGAGTAGGCATGATTCATGTCTTTATTCCGACCTCAGAAGTGCAGCGGGTGCACACCATCAAAAAAACCCACGAAGAGGTTGTTGCAATCACCGAGTCAATGATCCGGTTTGCCCGTAGTCACGCAGAACAGGTGATGTTTTCGGCGATGGATGCAACACGCACCGGAGTCACCGAACTTATCGAAGTATACCGGGCGGCAGTGAACGCCGGGGCAACGATCATCAACGTCCCGGATACCGTCGGAATAGCATCCCCGTCGTCGATGAACGCACTCGTATCCACCTTGCATGAGACCATCCCCTGCCCGATAGATGTGCACTGCCACAATGACTTCGGCATGGCAGTCGCGAATACCGTTTCAGCCGTGGAAGGCGGAGCATCACAGGTGCAGGTGACAGTCAACGGAATCGGCGAACGGGCCGGCAATGCAGATATTGCACAGACCACCATGGCACTGGAGTCAATATACGGCATCAGGACAGGCATCAACACGGAAAAACTGGTGGAGACATCACGAATGGTTTCACGATTCTCAGGCATCTCTGTTGGCCCCACACAGCCGGTTGTGGGAGACAATGCCTTTGCTCACGAAAGTGGCATCCATTCTCAGGGAGTCCTCGCGAACACCAGCACCTTTGAACCCGGCATTATGACGCCAGAGATGGTCGGACACCGCAGAAGGCTAAGACTGGGGAAACATGTCGGTCGCCATGCAGTCGCGCAGATGCTCTCTGATGCACATATCACGGCAAAAGAGAGTGAACTGGATGAGATTGTCGCACGAATCAAGGACATATCAAACCGCGGCAGAAGAGTGACGGAAAACGATCTCTTTGAGGTTGCAGAAACGATAATCGGCGCGGCAGGTATCGAAAAAACCATCATCCTCCATGATATCACCGTCATCAACGGGAATCACGTCATGGCAACCGCCACCGTCAGGGCAAGTTTGAATGGAAAAGAAATAACCTGCTGCAGAATCGGGAACGGGCCGGTAGACGCTGCCATGAAAGCCGTCGTTGGCATCGTGCCGGAAGCACTGGTGTTAAAGGAGTTCTCGGTATCCGCTATCTCCGGAGGAAGTGACGCCATCGGCCACGTATCTATCGCGGTCGAAGATAGCAAAGGCAGAGTCTACGATGCAGGTGCTTCATCAGACGATATCGTCCTTGCATCAGCTGAGGCGATGATTAATGCACTGAATCTTGTGTATAGACTGAGAAAAGAAGAATGATCAGTTTGCTGAAGGTGCCCCGGCACCTTCAAGCGCACCCTTTATCTGGGCCTGGAGCTGCTCAAACTTTGTAGTAAGAGCTTTTTCCTGCTTTTCAAGTGATTTTATTCTGAGTTCAAACGTCTCAATCTTATCCGCCAGATCAACCAAGACCTTCTCGCGGTCCTGCTTCATCATCACTGTTCCAATGGTGATGTAGACATCTGAGTCATCAGAGATGGCGCCGAGCTCTTCCTCTGCCTTGCGGGTCTCTTTTGCCATCATCTCAAACTGTGCTTTCTGCTGCATAACAGTCCCAAGCTGCTGCTGGACCTGCTGGATCATTGCAATCTGATTCTGAATTTTAGGTGAAACTGCATTCATTTCAATACTTCCTGCATCTCTTCTGCAATCATAATTATCC
>CAZBYH010000261.1:0-2136 GCA_964496155.1 uncultured Methanoculleus sp. | reverse complement strand
GGTAATTGAGACTCTTTACATTGGGGGGCAGCGCTTCTGCAGGATTCCGTCTGATGGAGCAGGTGATGGCGGTCAGCCCTTTGTCGTAGAGGTCGCCATACATCGCGCCCCAGCTGGTTGCAATCACAATGATCGTCGGTACGCTGCATTTCCTCGGGTCAAGTCCGAGGTCGCCGACACCGCGGGTGATGATCGGGCGTACGTAGGCATCTTTGAGATTATTTTTCCGGAGCGTTTCAAGAATGATATCTTCCATCTCTTTCTTTGAGATCGGTATCTTGAGGTCAATGGTCTTTGCAGAATCCCACATCCTGTCGATATGCTCGTGGAGACGGAACACCCTGCCGTTGTAGGCACGAATGCCTTCAAAAATGCCATCTCCATACAGGAGACCATGATCAAAAACGGAAACCTTTGCATCCTCTTGCAAAACAAATTCCCCGTTCACGTAAATCAGCATACAGTAGTATACTCTGTGTGGTATCAAATGATTTGTGTTTGAAATCGGATCTGAAAAAAAAGGTTATCGGGAATGCTGTCTGCACAACTCGGTGAAATGCCGGAACATACCGGGCACCGAGGACGGGTGCAGGTGGGTATGTGCTGCGAGGGTATTTTTTACAACCGCCCCGTCCCTATTGTCTTTGATGCCTCTCCCGCGGGTCAGACGGTATGCATACGTGGTGTCAGATGCGAGATGGACGTCGCTGCGGTGGAATTCATGACCTGCGAACGTTCCGCTTCCGAGGGGGCTTTTATCTGTTGCCGTTCCTTCTACGTAGCCGATGATGCGCCGGGGCAGCATCCGGGTGTCTCCCTTGAACACTCCGGCCATCGTATAGTGTTCGTCTGTTGGTTGCCCTTCGTTTTCGCCACGTAAAACGAGTTCTTCCGTGAGATAGATGAGGCCGCCGCATTCTGCATAGATGGGGGTGCCGTTTGCAGACACTTCCCGGACGGCTTCCTGCATCCGGCTGTTCTCTTCCAATTCCGTTGCAAAGACTTCAGGGATTCCTCCACCGATGATATACCCGTCTGCATCCGGCAGACGGTCATGCATCGGGCTGAAAAAGACGGGTTCTGCACCCTGTGCGCGCAGGATGTCGAAGAGATCGTTGTAGTAAAAGTTAAACGATTCATCAAGGGCAATGCCAATTTTTACGTCGGTCTCTTCTGCAGGACGGAACAATGCGGGTTGTGTCTGCGGCGCGGGGGATTCTTTTGCGATATCTAAGAGCTGATCCATATCGACATGGTCGCCGATGATCTGCGTGATCGCATGGATCTTTTCCCGGAACGCCTCTTTTTGTGAGCCTTCCAGAAACGGCACCAGTCCGAGGTGGCGCATGGCAAGCTTCATCTCATCGCGTCGCGGGATGGCACCAATAACCGGGATGCCGCAGGCATGCTCAATGGCTTTTGTTGCTTTGTCGCGGTGCGTCTCCCCGTTGATCTGGTTGAGGATGACGCCCTCTATCCGGACGTCAGGGTCAAACATCTGGAACCCTTTGACGAGCGCTGCCGCACTCCGGGTGATGCTCCGGGCGTCTACCACGAGAATGGTTGGCAATGCGAGTGTTTTTGCGATGCTTGCTGTTGAGCCCCGGTCGGTGAGGGCTTCTGCACCCTCATACAGACCGCGGACTCCTTCCACAATGGCAACGTCTGCACCGACACAACCATTGTCATAGACATCATGAATCAGGGGCGCGTCCATGACAAAGCTGTCCAGATTCCGGCATTGTCTGCCGGTGACGCCGGTGAGGTAAGATGGATCAATATAATCCATTGCCACTTTAAACGGCTGGACGACATGCTCTTTTGAGAGCAGTGCAGAGATTGCAAGGGTGATGCTCGTTTTACCGCTCCCGGAACGGTCGCCTGTAATGAGGAGACTCTTCATAACAGACTCCGGATGGTCTCCCCGAATTCGCTGGGAACAATTTCGTGAACACCCAGTGTCCTGGGGTGCAAATCAACTTCGACGACGACATGCTGATGCCCGATATCACGCAGGGGTTCCACCTGGCGGGGACCGTTTGTGACGGAAAAGATTTCGACACCCGCAGTATATTCCGGGGGAATGGCATGAGGCACGCCCACGATGACGGCAAAATCCGGTTTCTCTTTTTGGAT
>CAZBYH010000260.1:0-2142 GCA_964496155.1 uncultured Methanoculleus sp. | reverse complement strand
CTTCACCATTGAGGTTCTCAACACCCGTCACGTCCACAGTGAGGGTGGACTGTGCTAAAAAGGCGACTGTCATACCGCTCTTTTTTATATCAGTCTTTCCACCGGGATTGAGCTCAGCATTAATTAATGCAGTGTAAACCCCGTTTGACGCATTCTCTGGTATTGCCACCCTGAGCAGCACGGTGATATCTTCCCCTCCAGGTATTGTTACCTGATGGATCGGAGTTGTCGGATCTTCAAGGGTGTAAAAGGTAACCCATTCGCCCGCAGTGTCTGAGGCATACAGGAGAATGACGTTATCAGTATCACCGGCGCTGTATACAAAGAACGTCCGTTCGTAATCCATACCCCGCAATGCTGATGTCACCGTTACCTTATCTGGTGATATGCCGAGACCGTATGCGCAGGCAGTCTGGGAACATCCCACGAGCAGGATGATCACGAAGATTGCCATCATTCCAATAACTTTACTCCATCTTCTCATGCCAATCCCTTCTGATCTATCATTGATAAATGTTTTGATGAAAAATGTGGGAAGGATGCCACAAGGGGCACCTCCACCCAAAAAAGGTGTTTTATTACGCTAGCACACTGGTACAGGTATACACTTGAGGTAAATCTTCCCATCGTAGGTTCCAGACCTTCCCTGGTCAATATTGATAGAGAAGTCGAGTTTCTCCGTAATGCATCTCTCCAGAGTGTCGGTCATGGTGAAATAGTCATTAGCACTTGGAGTCCACTGTGCATCCTTAAGGTGAACAGGGTCATACAAGTCGACAGTGTTTGGAGACGGCCCAAGCCTGACGTCATAGTGGACATTCCAGATGCCTTTTGAGGTTATGCCGAGGCCCATGTCATCCTGTGCGACCTGGATCTTCAATGGGACGTTCCCGATGTTCCGGACGGTCGGTTTATCTGCAGTGCCGAAGTTAGTATCGCCACCCGTCCAGGTGTGGACGCCAACATTGACATCTTTATAGGATACAGCTAAGAAATCAAACTCACATAATGGCAGATCCAGGTATGTGAAGGTGTTGATTAGTGGTACCGCCCAGTTGTTGTATTGATCGTACGCATTCAGTACGACCTCGTAATCCCCGGCCGGCTGGCAGTAATGAATAGCTTCGCTGCCTTTCCAGAGGAAAGCATCCTGCTGTTCGAGTTCCGTTAAAATCTCTGCAACGGTGAAGTCGTCGTTTAGCACGAGCAATCCTGCGTCGTACGCTGCCACGACATTCGCTTTAGCCGTATCAGTGTTTGCTACCTTAGTAAGCATTTCAACCTTGTACTTAAAGCTGCCGTCGGGGTGGTAGACCATGGCGTGCACATTCTTAACGTCAGCGGCGCCGTTAGGATCGGTGGCAACGGCCCAGTAGTTAATATTCTGTGTCCCCTCATATACTCCTGGTGCTTTCACCTGTGTTCCTGGGATGAGGTGGCTTGGATCCCCGTTTTCAACGGCGTCACCGCTTGTTGATTCCCATTTGCACTTGATGATCGGTGCGGCGCCACCGCCGGTGGAGATACTTACTGACGTATCTGCTTCCTTAATAGCAGATACCGGTGCTGTGAATGCCAATGCAACCATCAGCACAATTGCTATGGTAATTATAAATCCTTTTTTCATACAATTTACTCCGTTTAGGATATCTGGAAATTTTCCACAGGTAGGGAAATTTTTCCAGTGTTCGACTACAATTCCATGGTATATGTATCATATCAGATTGATACATTACCAGACTAATCCTTTCCACAAAAATATTTAATGGAGTGCATGGCATTATTGTTGCTCGTTTCGATAATTTAGGCAGATCTGCACAGCATTCCAATTGGTGTGGATGGATGGCATACTGGTTGAATATGTGTTCTACAACCCCGTTTTGTCTGTCGTCTTGGAATATGTCTGATATTTATTCAAATCTTTTTATTTTATGAACGCCCTTCCCTCTTTTGGAGAGGAGGAGCCCGGCGCATGCCGGTTGGGCGGGGGTGCTTGACACGTGAAATCAGTGCAAGGCACATACGATAGCAAATGGAAAACAGGCACTTCGCTGTTTCCTGTGAGTAATTAATTGATGAGAATGAAAGGCAAGGGAGGGATGTCCCTCTGCCAGCCCCTCCTATCATGTGATAGATCGCAGG
>CAZBYH010000259.1:0-2145 GCA_964496155.1 uncultured Methanoculleus sp. | reverse complement strand
GTGAAAAAAGAATGATACCAGACATTCTCAGAAAGATTGAAGAGTCAGCGAATGAGTATTACCGCCTCATTCTGATCGCGGGCCCTAGCGGCAGCGGCAAGACCACCCTTCTCCAAAAACTCGGACGGGAAACCAAAAGAGAGATTCTGAATGTCAATCTGGAATTGTCAAAAGCACTGCTTGAGTTAACACGTAACGAGCGCATGCGAAAGGGTGCCGGACTTCTGGAAGAGATCGTTGACACCCGGTACCCGGATGGTGAAACTGCATTGTTGGACAACACCGAGATCCTCTTTGATACCGATCTCAAAATAGATCCTCTGAAACTGCTGAAGCAGCTTTCAAAGGAACGGTGTATTGTAGCGACATGGAGCGGGACTGCTGAGAATGAAAGGCTGGTGTATGCACGACCTGACCACGGGGAATATCGGACATACAACACGCACGGACTGTCCGTGGTTCATCCGGATGGCAGTCTGACTGAATAATATGGATAATGGTGAAAAAATGAAATATCAGGATGTAATCTCTTTTGAACCGATTGAATCGGTTATAAAACTGGTTGATTCAGGGATTAAGGCAACTGCACGGCAACTGGTGAAGACCTATGTAATCTCGGATGAGATGGCAGAACGGCTTACGACAATTGTGGTTCCCCAGCTACAGTTTGATGAACCGGCAGACAACATGGGTCTCCTTGTTGTTGGGAATTACGGTACCGGTAAATCCCATTTGATGTCTGTCATATCTTCTGTGGCAGAGGACGCATCGCTTTTAGATGAAATCTCAAATCCCGAGGTTGCAAGGTCAGCAAAGAGAATTGCCGGTAAATTCGAGGTGATACGCGGCGAGATAGGATCCACCGAGATGTCTCTTCGTGATATTATCACGGGTGAACTGGAAGAATATCTAAGACGTGCGGGAATTGCCTATGCCTTCCCTCCTGCTGACACCATCCCAAACCATATCCGGGCGTTTGAAGAGATGATGGCCGCATTCCACCAGAAATATCCCGATAAGGGCCTTCTCTTTGTCATCGACGAACTCCTCGACTATCTGCGGACGAGAAAATCACAGCAACTGATCCTTGACTTAAACTTCCTGCGGGAGATCGGTGAGATCACGAAATCCCTGCGTTTCCGGTTCATCGCCGGTGTGCAGGAGGCAATCTTTGATAATGACAGCTTCTCGTTTGCTGCCGATAGTATCAGACGGGTAAAAGACCGGTTTGAACAGGTGCATATCGCCCGCAACGACGTCAAATATGTTGTCGCCCAGCGTCTTTTAAAGAAGAACGCAGACCAGATGGTGAAGATTCGGGAATATCTGACACCCTTTGCAGAATATTATGGCGATATGAATGAGCGGATGGATGAGTTTGTCAGGCTCTTCCCGGTTCACCCGGATTATATTGATACCTTTGAACAGGTCACGATTGTTGAGAAACGTGAGATATTAAAGACGCTGTCGCGGAGTATGCGTGAGATTGTAGCAGATGACCTCCCGGTAGACCGGCCCGGCCTGATTGCGTATGATTCATACTGGAAAATTCTTACGGCCAACGCATCCAACCGGACAATTCCGGAGATTCGTGCGGTCATCGATTGCAGCGAGGTGCTTGAGTCACGTATCGAACAGGCATTCACCCGACCGATATACAAGCCGATGGCAAAACGGATCATTCACGGCCTCTCAGTGCACCGGCTGACAACAGGCGAAATCGACACGCCGGTCGGAGCTACACCTGAGGAACTCCGGGACAATCTCTGTCTGTATGACACACATGTGGGGGAGTTGGGAGGGGTGCCCTCCGATGATCTCCTCACCCTCGTCGATACGGTTTTGCGGGAGATTCATAAGACCGTGAACGGGCAGTTCATATCGGTGAACCCGGAGAATCGCCAGTATTACCTTGACCTAAAAAAGACCCAGGACTTCGATGCCCTCATCGAAAAGAAGGCAGATACTCTGGATGACTCAATTCTTGACCGGTATTATACCTCAGCACTGAGTCAGGTGATGGAATGTTCAACCCGGATTACCCACTGTACGGGCCATCCCATCTGGCAGTATGAGCTTGAATGGCGTGACCGCCGGGCCTCAAGGATGGGATATCTCTTCTTCTGCTCCCCCAATGAACGGGAT
>CAZBYH010000258.1:0-2155 GCA_964496155.1 uncultured Methanoculleus sp. | reverse complement strand
CGCTGAAGTTCCCAGTTTTTCTTTTCCAGTTTACAGATCAGATATTTACCGGATGACGCGACAGGATTCGTTATTTCATGCACTATGAAGTCTTCTGCCTGCTCGCGCAGGACACCCTGAATGCCTTCATTCTCGCAGACATAATAGTGCATCCCGAGTATCTGTTCGACAGGATAGGGTGATTGTTTCATAAAAGCTGCAACTCCCCGGTTATTTTGTCCAACTCCGCTGAGAGCGCCGGACCCAGGCCAAGGGCTGTTACGGTGCCGGGTTCGACCTCTGTCCGGCCTGCATCCGTGATAAGTGAGGTGGCTATTCCTGCCATTTCTGCATGGGTCTTGATTTCATAGAGATCACGAAGGGTGGGGGCTTTTAGTATCACTTTCTTCATCCCTTCATGGAACCATTTTTTTTGCGTGGTTTTATCAGAGGTTTCATACGCCCCAACCGCCGCATGAGCGAGTTGTGCACACTTTTTTCCGCAACTCATCTTGACATCACTGCGAATGATCAAACATTGTTTCCACTTAAAATCGGCATCATCTTTCATCGATACTCTAGTAGTGAACTTTAACGGGTATTATACCTCTTCACCGACTGAATTCTTTGATGGTATCCATTGATGGTAATAGTATTTCCCGAGTTATTATCCATGATTCACACCTATCCTATGTAGATGTACGATGTGATTGTTGTTGGTGCAGGACCTGCCGGGTCTGCAGCGGCACGATACTGTGCGACGGCGGGGCTCAGGACACTGATTGTTGAAGAGCATGCAACAATTGGATATCCCGTTCAGTGTGCCGGTCTTCTGAGCGAGAATGCTTTTGCCGAGTGTCGCGTGTCATCGGATTCAGTGATTCAGACGGTGCGGGGTGCCACGCTTCACTCCTCTCATGGATGTGAACTGAATTTTGATGCTGGCAAAACAAAGGCTCTCGTGGTGGACAGGGCGGCCCTTGACCGTGAAATGGCAGAGAATGCCGTATCAGCCGGTGCTGATATCATGGTCAAGACGTATGCATCAGACATCCGGGACAACGTGCTCTTTACGAAGGGAGTCGACGGTCATCGTGAGATTCCGTTTCGCCTCCTCATTGCAGCAGACGGGCCACGGAGCCACATCAGATCCATTCGGGGCATGAAACCACCTACCCAATTTTATTCCGGCATTCAGGCCGATGTTCCCTATGAAATGGACACCTCCTTTGTGCATCTGTATCCTGACGCATCCCCGGATTTCTTTGGCTGGGTTATCCCTGCCGGAGAGGGAAGGGTGAGGGTGGGTCTTTCAGGTGGAGCAGATGTGCCGAACCGTTTTTCTTCATTTATCCGCCAATTCAGCGATTCATGCCTGCATCAGGTGACCGGCACCATCCCGATGGGTGTGATGCCCCGAACCTATGGTGCACGCACGCTGTTTGTGGGTGATGCGGCTGGATTTGCAAAACCCACGTCAGGAGGGGGCGTGTACACGGGTGTCCGTTCGTCCCAACATGCAGCAGATGTGGCGTCTGTCTGCTGTGAAGAGGACAGGTTTGATGATTCAGCTCTTGCCCCGTATGAATCAGCATGGAAAAATGATTTTGGAAAAGAACTGGATTTTGGCTACCGTTTCCTGGAAATGCGGTCAAAAGTCTCCTCGAATGATATCGATGATGTCTGCCGGGCGATCAACACGCCGGAGATGAAGCGGGTGATTGTTGAATATGGCGATATGGACCGGCCAAAAGAGCTGATGCTTCGGCTGCTGAAAAATCCCACCATCTTCCGGCTGGCAGGCAGAGTTGCAAAATCAGAGCTCAGAAGCCTGATTTTTGGCGGCAAACGATAGAAATTCACATTTTTCTGACCTTTGTAAAACAGTGGTCACGCCAATATTTTTTTCATGTTGTAGGATGAGGTAATGCTATGGAAAGTGAATTTGGCCGGGGGTTCATCACGAATATCATGTTGATTACCAAACATTTTGCCCTCCCGCCGGAGCAGGCATGGGGAGGCGTCAGTGATCATATGACCGAAATGCAGCTACCGGAACGGTATCGGGGGACGGAGATCGAAGAACTGGTGACGATGCTCCGGAAGAATGTCATGTGGCATCAGAGTGGTCATATGGATAAAGAGGATGCGCAGTCGGTGATACGTATTCTCAAAA
>CAZBYH010000257.1:0-2159 GCA_964496155.1 uncultured Methanoculleus sp. | reverse complement strand
TCACCGGTCCGCCGGAGAGCATACCGCTTGTGGTGATGATAATACAGGGATCGCCTTCAATCACCTTCTGACGAAGGTCTGATGAGTCGACCTGCTCAAAGCATTCCGCCAAAAACGGATTCATGCCATCCTTGAAGATCTGAGTTCTGAGGTCCGGGTTCAGGTATTCGGGATAAGTCGTGTGAATAGCCGTTGCCTCTTTGATCATGCCGTCCAGATAGACCTTAACCCTGGGGATCTTCTCCATTCGTATGGCTTCTTCAAGAGTCAGCATCACTTCCTGCGAACGCCCTACGGCAAACGCCGGAATGACAATCTTTCCTCCCCGGTTAATGACCGTATTGACAATCTCGTAGAGCTTATCCTCTGCATCCTTTTTGGATGGCTGCATGTCATTTGCGCCACCATAGGTGCTCTCCATGAAAAGCGTCTCCAGACGGGGGAACTGCACCGTGGCCGGGCCGAAGAGACGGGTCGTGCCGTAGTTGAAATCGCCCGTGAAAGCGACATTATACAGCCCGTCTCCCACATGGAAATGAGCGATGGCAGACCCAAGGATATGGCCTGCATTGTGGTAGGTCAGTTTTACATCCGGAGCAATATCGGTGACCGAGCCATAGTTTAACGTAATGGAATGTTTCAGGTATTCCTGCACTTCTTTGGATGAATAGGGAGCAACACCGCCATCTTTATTCACTACATCGATATAATCCAGCTGAAGCATCGCAGAGAGATCACGTGTTGCTGGTGTGCTGTATACCGGGCCGTCAAATCCATATTTATATAAGAGGGGAATCATCGCACAGTGGTCAAGGTGTGCGTGAGTAAGCACCACAGCATCAAGTGAACTGAGGGGAGATATTTCCGGAACGCCAAGATAGGGAAACCCTTCAGTCGAACTGCCGGGTTTATCCCCACAATCAATCAGAATTCTGCTCTCCGGTGTGGAAAGGAGGAATGCCGCTCTTCCCACCTCACGACAGCAGCCAAGGGTGGTGACACGCACCCATTTGTCCTTGCTCCTGACATCACCGTGGATTCTCTTGCCGATACGCCGGAGAAATTCCTTGCGCTCATCTTTGACGGATTTGAGATACTGGCGGATGTCTTTTACCGTCTTGCTCTCGATAGGCGGTGTCCGGACCACTTTTGCCGTCCATCCGATCTCCTTTGTGATATCACGAAGAGTGGTCCCGTTCTTTCCGATGACAACTCCCGGCTTTTCGGCTTCAATAAGCACTTCTCCTGTATCCGGGTCAAAGAACATATCCGTTATACCGGCGCTATCCGGGACTACTGCCCGCACTTTTGTGGCAGCTTTCTCTGGATCCTCCAGGATATTGGGGCGGACGACAATCCGTTTGCGCAGTTCACGGGCAAGAATCTTAATTAAATCCTCCTGTTCGGCAAACAACTTGGTATCATCGGTATAAATGACCAGTTCCGGCCCTTCAAATTCAACCTCTGATATCGAAATACCCTTAGGTACTTTGGAATTGATCTTCTTCTTGAGATCTTCTAAACGCTCTTCGATTAACATTAAAATCGTCCTAAAAAAGAAAAATAGCGGGATGACAAAAGAGTTTAAAGAACCTCTTCACTCATCTCCTCGTATTTATCCTTGGTAATTACTACTATACTCATTGACTCACCAGACGCTGAATCACGTCGGATGGCTGACCTCAATGCTCGTTTTGCAAGACTCATTGCTTCTTCTTCATCCATATCTGCTTCAAAGCGATCTTCCAGTACACCATATGCAAACGGTGATCCGGAACCGGTTGCAACAATATCTTCTTCCTTTGTTGCCCCCCCCATTGCATCCACCGAGTACACACTGGGTCCCTCGACATCAAATCCGCCAACCAGCAGCTGGACATAATAGGGATAACTCCGGTGTTGGTTCAGAACGTTTGACAAGAGTGATGCTGCTGCACCCACGGTCATATCACGCCCACGCCGAATCTCGTAAAGACTGCATTCCACCTGCATCAACCGTGCAAGGGTCTGTGCATCGCCCACCCCTCCGGCGATTGTCATACCGATTCTGTCTGCAATCCTATACACTTTTTTTGCTCGCTTGCTTGCGATCATCGAGCCCATTGTGGCACGGCGTTCGGTTGCAAGCACTACACCATCGTGAAACACAAGACCTACTG
>CAZBYH010000256.1:0-2161 GCA_964496155.1 uncultured Methanoculleus sp. | reverse complement strand
GTCCACCGCGACCGGTTCTTTATACACCGAATAGGCGATCTCTATCGTGTCACCGCTTATCCAATCACTGTCCAGTGCCGCCTGCACCGAGGTGAAGTCCCCTGTTCCGTCGGGGTTTACCACCCAAGTGTCGGCCATCGCCGGCGCCGTAAGGCAGAGCACCACGAGGGAAAGGGTCAGGGCGGATAGGATACAGGCCCGTTGTTTATATTGCATAACTGTTCTCTCCAAATGTAATTTATAAATATATAACGTACCATATATTAGCATTTCCACTGATACATCTCAAACTTTAATTTTTTCTCCACGTAATCGGGAATTAGCGATGAAATTCAGTATTTCAAGAAAAAACCTGCCCGAAATCCCTCATTTACTGCTTATCCCATTTGACGGGGACAAGGACACCACAGGTAAGTAAAAGGACAGGCAAGAGATAAGGTATCTGAATACCATGAGTGACCAGAATACTTTTCCCCGGGTCATCTTCGGTGAACCCGATATCACAGCGCTCCACCAGCGGGGTCTTGTCGGTGTGGATATGCACTTTCATACCAATCACTCTGACTCCCCCACCCGAGTACGCGATGCGCTCGCGCTTGCAAAACAGAAGGGCATCGGGCTTGCCATCACCGACCACAACGCTGTTTCCGGCGTCATCGAGGCCGAGCGACGGGACACATCCGTACTCCTCATACCGGGCATTGAGATCAGTGCCTGGGACGGCCCCCATATCCTCCTCTACTTCTTCTCCGTGACTGACCTCACAGAATGCTACGAGAAACATATCAGAGATACAAAGAGCCGGAGCCCCTGCCTTGCAACATCCCTCACCACCCCAGACATCGCCCGAATCGCTGACGATTACAACTGTGTCATGGTAGCTGCCCACCCCTTCGGCTACCTGCTCTTCAATAAAGGACTATGCAAATGCATTGACCTCAACTACCTTCCCCCCCAGATGTATGGCGCCTTCGACGGTCTGGAAGTGATCAGTGGAGGAATGTCACGAACGCTCAATGAGAAGGCGTTGGATGTGGCAAAGCAGCGCGGGATGTGCTGCACCGGTGGAACAGACGGGCACATCCTCTCTGATCTCGGTCATGTGCTCACCTGCGCCTGTGCGGAGACAACAGAAGAGTTGCTCGAGTCAGTGCTTCACCAGACAAACAGTGTCTGGGGACGCGAAAAGAACATCCTTGAAAAAGGAGTGATGGCTTCTGCGATACTGCCGCAATATCTGCCGTATACCTTGCCGTCCCTTGCGGTGCACTACCGTCAGAACATCCCGCGGTTCAAACATTTTTTGGATCAGCAGTGGGACAAAACCAAAAAAAGTGATCCCGAAGAGGAATCACAGAATCCCAGAAAAGAGCCGTGAAAACGATTCCTTGAAGCGCACCAGACGGGTGCGCTGCCCATACATCTCCGGGGTCACCTCCGTGCAGGAGGCGATGTCGTCTGCAAATATCTGTTTAAGAGCCAGAGGGATCTCACCACGGTAGAGAAAGGCATTCGCCTCAAAATTCAACGAGAAACTCCGGATATCCCAGTTGGCACTCCCGACAGAGGCCGCAACACCGTCAACCGTGACCGTCTTTGCGTGGAGAAAACCGTTATCATAGGTGTAGACCCGCACCCCGGAGTCCATCAGTTCCCAGAGATACGAAAACCCCGCCCAATAAACGAACGGGTGGTCCGGTTTGCAGGGAAACATAATACGCACATCCACGCCTGACTCCGCTGCAATCTTCAGGGCGTCCATGATGCTCCCATCCGGGATGAAATACGGCGTCTGTATCCAGACACTTTCCCGTGCATTGTTGATAAGGTTCAGGTAGCCCTTTTTTATTGCTTCGCCACGTGAATCCGGCCCGCTTGATACAATCTGAACCAGTGTTCCGGTTGGCGTCTCCGCGGCCGGGAAATACCAGTCCTCAAAACCCAGATCAGCCTCAGCCGCATGATTCCAGTCCATTATAAAGCGGACCTGCAGCGAATGAACGGCACTGCCGGTGATCTGCAGGTGGGTGTCACGCCAGTTTCCGAGAGGACCTTTGCCCAGATATTCATCTCCGATGTTAAACCCACCGATAAAACCGGTCTTCCCGTCAATGATGGCAATTTTCCGGTGGTTGCGGTAGTTCACCCGCATATTGATACG
>CAZBYH010000255.1:0-2163 GCA_964496155.1 uncultured Methanoculleus sp. | reverse complement strand
CAGGCGCTGTCAAACTAACCGGCCACTGCAACCCGCTGGTGATGACCTTCGGTGCAATCTTTGCGATATGCTTTGCCTTCATCGGCAAGGTTGGTGCATTTCTTAGCACCATCCCCGCACCGGTGATGGGCGGTGTCATGATTCTCCTCTTCGGTTTGATCGCAAGTCTGGGTATTGAACAGATGATTAAAAATCAAATAGACCTCACCGTCCCGAAGAACCTCGCGATCCTTTCCGTGGTGCTCGTTTCAGGCATCGGCGGGCTCTTTATTCCCATCGGTGACTTCCAGCTGGCAGGCATCGGCCTTGCCGCAATCATCGGTGTGGTGCTCAACCTCATCATCCCCGAACCAAAAAAGGAAGATGAACCGGCTGCCGGGATAGACTTCTGATAGGGCCGTCTATCCAAAGACCCACCATTGGATGATCAACCATTTCCCGCTACGGGCGACGCAGGCGACCGCTTTTCAGAACCAGATCTATACAGATACCGTGTATCGATTCGTCATTTCTCACGCTATCTGCCGGTTTTGTGAGATAAGTATATATGAAGTCCCGGCTGTTTTTTCATGAGGACAATCCAATGGATAAACCAAATCACCATTCAAATGGAAATCAGGTTAAATTATCAGTTGAAACAGCATCAATAACCACAGGATTTTATGAAACCCTGTTGATGAATGCCAACGTATGGATTGCATTTCTTGATCCAAAAAGTCGGATTATTGTCTGGAATACCGCAGCAGAAGAGATCAGTGGATATACAGCAGATGAAGTCCGGGGAGGCAACAAAATATGGAAACAGTTGTATCCCGATCCAGAATACCGGAAAGTGATTACCAAAAAAATTGATGATGTTATTCAAAACAGACAGAATCTGGAAAATTTTGAGACTATCATCCGTACAAAAGAGGGGACCAATAAACAAATCTCTTGGAATACCCGGGAGATCTTCGCAGAAGACGGTACGATTGCCGGATATATTACCATCGGGCGGGACATTACCGAAGTCGTAACGCTTGGAAAGAAATTCAGGACGCTGTTAATGAACGCAAACGTGTGGATCGCGTTTCTTGATGCGGATACCCGCGTGGAAGTCTGGAACATTGCTGCAGAGGAGATCAGCGGATACACCGCGGATGAGGTCATGGGCAGCAATGACATCTGGAAAGAACTCTACCCGGACCCTGAATACCGGAAAGAGGTGACAGAAAAAATAATCGACAGCATCACCCGAACAAAAGACCTTGAGAATTTTGAGAGCAAAATTCGTACCAAAGACGGCGACAGAAAGATCATCGCATGGAATACCCGGGAACTGGATAACGGTGAAGGAAAGACGCTGGGGTATATCCTGATCGGACGTGACGTCACCAAAGAGAAAAAACTGCATGCCGAGATGGTTAATTACATCAGCGAATCAGCGATGAGGCTGAAAAATCCTGTCGAAATTATCAAGAACAATATGAACCAGATCATCACCCAGCTGGAAGAGGGTGATTATACATCAGAGGATCTGATCCTTCTGATTAAGATTCAGACAAAAAACGCCGAAAGAATCATCGAAAATCTCCTTGAACTCAACAAAGCGATAAGTATTGCTTTTGATGATATGCCTCCAGCACTCAGAAAATTTTTAACGGAGTAGACGATCGTATGGATTTGTTCTTTGATGACAGCCATGATGCAAAAATTTATCTTGTTCTCTCAGAACCACGGAATCTCAGAAAGAAAAATAGTGAGATTCTAACCGAGGTTGTCAGGAAAGGATTTACGACAATTGTCATCACCACAAACGACCCGTATAATGTGCTCAGAAAATACTACGTAAAGGCTGGCATAAATCTTGAGAATGTTTATTTTATCGATGCGATTACAAAATATGCCATCGGAAAAGAATCAGAAGGCGCGGTGAACTGTACATTTGTGGGCAGCCCCTCAAATCTGACAGAGATGGGAATAGCAGTCACCGAACTGCTGAAAACCATTGACAAAGATAAGGTCTGCGTCCTTCTGGATTCAGTCAACAGTATGCTCATCTACATCTCATCGGTAAACCTTACAAAATTCATCCATTTTATCAGCAGTAAACTAAAGATACTCGATATATCGGGGATATTTCTTGCGGTGGAAAAAGGAATTGAACCATCCACTCTGACGCAG
>CAZBYH010000254.1:0-2166 GCA_964496155.1 uncultured Methanoculleus sp. | reverse complement strand
GTTTTCCTCTCAGACGGGTGGTTTTTAACGGGAGATATCGGGTATCTCTCAGAAGATGGAATGCTCGCCATTACTGACCGCAAGAAGGACATGATTGTGATGTCCGGCTGGAAAATATATCCGACTGAGGTGGAGAAAGTACTTATCGATCATCCATCGATCGATGACGTGGCAGTCTTCGGGGTGCCGGATATGCACCGTGGTGAGATTCCCTATGCCGCCATAGCACTTCGGCCTGATGCATCTCTTACCCTTTCTGACCTGCAGGAATATGCCCGTGAATATCTGGCAGGATATAAAATACCCCGTGAGATGGTCATTGTCAATGAGCTCCCCCGGGTTGGGGGGTGGAAATTGCTGCGTCGCTCACTTCGTGAGACATACGGGCCGGATTGGAATTCACACTCCCATTAATACTGGGAAATGGCCCGAATTTGGCAGAATGACTTAGGCATGATTTAAGTAATTATAAATTATTAGGTTACTGCAAATGCCGGTAGATATTGAAGAGGTTGAATTCTCTGGACATAAAAAGATATCAACGGGTATCATCGGTCTGGATTATCAATTGGGGGGTGGATTTCCTGAAGGCTCGATTATTGTCATACAGGGATCTGCGATTTCGGGCATTGAAAGGATTGCCGAACAGTTCTGGAAAGCAGATGAAGGAACAACCGGTGGCGACGACAGCTGGTATCTGATTGCAGACAGCAATCCGTCTGTTGGTATGACACCGGTTACCCCGGACGAGATGGGCGATGCACTCTCAGAGATGCCCGGAAAACGGTATGTGATTGATTCTCTTTCCAGCGTTATCCGTATGGAGGGTATTGATGGTGCTATTTCTCTTATTAAGGAATCAGGGAGTATGATTACCCATGATGGGGGGACGATATTGTTTTTGATCTATGATGATGTCCATTCGCCGGAAGATGTGATTGCGATCATCCGGTATGCCGATGTTTATATTCATCTCATTGAAGAGCGTCACGGAAATGAGATTGAACGAAAAATGGAGATCGCAAAAATCAAAAATGCCAATGTGCCAAACCGGTTGTTCCCGTATAACATTACTGAAGAGGGAATTGATCTCTCAACAACGGCACGTGTAGTTTAAAATGAACATTCATCTGAGCTCTTCCCTGCACTGGTGTGCAGCAAGAACCAGATGTTCCAGTTTTTTATATGCCCCTTCACGGGAATGCATCCGGAGACCGCAGTCAGGGTCCAGAAGCATATTGTCAGCGCCGAATAGTTCAATTCCTTTCCTGATGCGCTCTGCAATTACGGAAATGCTTTCAACTTCCCTGTCTGCTGAGTCCACACACCCGAATCCGATCTTCTTTCCTTTCAGGTCTGAGCGGGAAAGGGCATCTAAATTGTCCGGATTGTTTGCGAATTCAAGGTCCAGAATATCAACCGGAAACTGAAGTATCTCATCGATGCATTCCCTGATATTGCCACAGACATGCATGCAGGACGGGATATTCAGGGTTCTGGTGATGATACTCACCGACTCGCGTGCAACCACTAAATCAGCCGCCCCGGTTGAGAGAATCGGTTCATCCAGCTGGAGAATTGCGACACCTGCGTCTGCCAGATACCGGGCTTCCTGCGCCAGTGCAAGGGCCATATCAGGAATCAGTTCGCTCCTGTTTCGGTATACCGGTGTCTTCAGTGCAAGCCCGTAGGCAAGGGTTGTCGGTCCGGTGAGAATCCCCTTTACCGCAGGATGCTGTGACAGGGCATATTTCACTCCGGGAAGCGTTATCGGCTTTCCTGCCGGATGAATTTGTCCGATGACGTCCTGCCCTTTTACCCCCGGCAGAAAGTCAGCGATAAGCGCAATCATATCTCTGCCCACCTGTCCGTCTGAGATAATATCTATCCCTGCAGATATCTGGTCGGATACTGCCGTTGTGCGGGCCGGTTTGAGCGGGTCAAAGAGGGCCCTGAGGCCACCTGACCCGACAGAGGGATAACTCCCGACAACGGTCGTCGGGAGTATCTGTTCAGGTATCATGGAGTCAGGCGGTGACGGTCACGCGGGAAGAGGACTGCTTCCCTGATGTTTTGCAGATCAAGCATTGTCATGATGAGACGGTCCATGCCGAGACCCCAGCCCGCATGGGGAGGCATTCCATATCTGAATGGCTGAAGATAGAA
>CAZBYH010000253.1:0-2168 GCA_964496155.1 uncultured Methanoculleus sp. | reverse complement strand
GGTGTTCCGCGAAAGGATGGTCAGGACAGAAATGACCTTGCCCACGAGAATGCACGGATGATATCTGAAACAGCTACCATGGCCGGGCGGTATGCACCCAATGCCATTTTATTCATCATCACAAACCCGGTTGACGTAATGACCGCGGTGGCACTGAAATACTCCGGTATGAAACCAAATCAGGTCATCGGCCTCGGGACACACCTGGACTCAATGCGCCTCAAATGGTATATTGCCAAATATTTCGATGTGCATGTAAGCGAAGTCCATACCCGTATTATCGGGGAACACGGAGAGTCGATGGTCCCGTTGTGGTCGGCAACCACTATCGGAGGCATCTCCATCCAGAACCTCCCCGAGTTTGAGGATCTCCCGAAACAAGAGATCATGGACGATGTCATGAACGCCGGTTCGAACATCATCCGTTGCATCGGTGCGACAGTCTACGGGCCGGGAGACGCAATCGCAACCATCGTAGGCACCATTCTTGGAAACGAAAAACGGATTCTCACCATATCCACCTTTATAAAAAGTGAGATCCACAATATCGGCGATGTCTGCATTGGTACTCCCGTTCGGCTGGACAGAAACGGTGCCAAAACCATCGCAATTACTCTCAGTAATTCAGAGGTGGAGGGATTCCGGAAATCGGTGGATAAAATTCGTGCCATCACTCAGGAAGTCCTTGATCGGCTTGAAGAGAACTGATCAGGGCCCCCCAATTTAGAAAACGCTCTTTTTTAGCATATCCCGCACGTATTATTTCTTATACTGAGGAGGAAACGGCGGACGTTTCATTTCTATTAAACTATTTAAGGAGCAAATACAATTCTTTATCATTATATCTGTAATTCCATTCACATCAGACAACCCATACAGGAAAGGAGAAACATAGAATGCCATCAACCGAAGAAAAGCTAAAAATCGCCGAAAGAGAGCTCCAGATAAAAACAAAAGAACTGAATCTTTTTCATCAAATTTCCCGTATTGTTCAAAAATCAGGGACTATTGAAGAGACTATCACAGATATTCTGGATGCAATTCCGGATGCATTTCAGGAAACTGAAAACACCTGTGCACAGATTCTGTTAAAAGGAGAGGCATATACCTCGCACAATTTCATCGAAACTGAATGGCAGATGTCACGCGGTCTTCATGTAGAAGGAAGGGAGATTGGGACAATAGAGGTATTTCTTTTGAAAGGAAAAAAGGGAGAAGCATCATTTCTAAAAGAAGAAGAGTTGCTTTTGGAAATCGTAACGGAGCGATTAAGCAAGATCATCGAACGCATGTGGACAGAAAATATCCTCAGACAAAAAATTCAGGAGATCGTCTCCCTTTCAACTCCTATCACCCAAATTCGGAAGGATCTGCTGATTCTCCCCCTGATTGGGACGCTTGACTCAGAAAGAACCATGCAGATCATGGAGCAACTGTTGATAAAAATCAGGGCAACCGGTGCAAAGTATATCATCATGGATGCCACCGGCGTCGGCACGATTGACAGTGCAGTCGCGGCTAATATCCTCAAGACATCCCGGGCAGTAAAAATGCTTGGATCCCAGATGATCTTCACCGGGATTAAACCGGAGATCGCCATGACAATGGTTCACCTCGGAATTGACCTCGGAGACATCATCACGCGTGCAACACTTCAGGAAGGTATCGAATATGCACTCAACGCAACAGGCCTCGTGATAGTTCCAAAAACTGCTCTTGCGGATTCATGGAGAATACCGGAATGAACCGGATACCAATCCTGAAATTGAAGAATGTTCTCCTTATTTCGATTCAGACAGATCCAAGTGATGTGACCATTCAGAACCTGCAGGAGGATATTCTCAGGGAGATCTCCCGAACAGGGGCAAAGGGAGTACTGATTGACATATCAGCAATAGACATCGTTGATTCCTTTATGGCCCGCACTCTGCGGGATTGCGGAATGATGGTGGCTTTGCTCGGTGCAACAGCAGTAATAACAGGCATTCAACCCTCCGTTGCGATTACCTTAGTCGACCTCGGCCTTGATCTTTCCGGTATCAATACCGCTTGTGATATTGACAACGGATTCGAATTTTTACAGGCAGAGGGAAAAAACCACTATTACCGGAAACCCGAATAACAGAGGCATACCAGATGTTGATACAGAATATTGAAATCAAAGAAGA
>CAZBYH010000252.1:470-2177 GCA_964496155.1 uncultured Methanoculleus sp. | reverse complement strand
AGTTCAGAGTCCGAGAGGTGTTAGAAGAGAAACTTGCCATCATCTATGACGAGTTTGGGATTGACAAAACCGGGGACGTCCTTGACTCTGCCATTGCAGGAGAGATCTTTGAAACCCTCTTCATCGACACCATCATCCACCCGGAAAGTATCTCTGCATCCGTTAACGAAGCAGTCGGAAAAATCTATGGTGAACTCGAAGAACAGAAGAAAAATCCGTTTGTCATGCAGATAACCGATCTGCCAAATATCGCACTATCCGATGCCCAAAAAAGCCACCCCCTTTCCTCATGGCTGGAGCATATGACCATCGCCTACCTCCTTTCACACGGAGGAAAGATTGTACAGCATCTTGGTTCATCCCACATTACCTGGCCAGACGGAACCGAATACAAGGAGGCGGTCTTCACCGACGGAGCCAGAACTGCCGCACCAAACGCTGTTATCCTCACACCGGATGAAGTCCGTATCAGGAAACTGATAGCTGATATTCCCGGATGGCGCCCGGGTGTACGGATTCCGGAGATTCGCATCCCCGACCTCCCCCCCACCGTCAGCGGCTACTGGGGACTTTTCGAGACTGGATTTTCCTACGAAAAACCTTCACAAAAAAGCGAGGCACTCCGCTACATCCCGGAAGAAAAACGACGATATATCCCGGTATTCCTCTCAGATAAGGGGGAATCATTCCGGCAGACCGCACGTTCCATCCGGGACAGCCTGCTCACCCGATATTATGCCGTCACAAGTGTTGCCGGACAAGCCGAATCGGCAACTGCATACCAGACCATGATGGAAGAAGCCACCCGTGCGGGAGAAGATATCTTCCGAAAGATAAAGGAACAGCACGAGAGTAATATTCGCACGGAAAAAATACGGGCAGACCGATCATTCTCCGCACGAAGAACAGCCATTGATCAGATAGGGCTCGGAGAGGTTCGTTCATACCGGTTACGTGCACTCACGAGAGAGACAAACCAATGGAAGAACGAAATTGCAGCAGCAGAGGCAATCATTCCCCGCCTCCGACCGGTGCTACTCTTACGGATACTCCCTGGTGAGGACTGAGACATGACATCATGGCGTGAAACCATCCTGGAGGAATTTGTATCCCGTGTCCGCAGACTGACGCTTGTCGCAGACCCTGACGGCCTTTTGAGTGAAGAAGAACTGGCACTGGAACTGCGCACCCGTGGTTTTGACATCATCGAATATGAGGATGCCATCTCCTTTCGGTATGCATACGAATCCCAGTACCGCTCATTATGGGACGCCGGTGCCCTTACCGACCTCGTCGTTGTATTGCGCACAGAAAAACCGGATCTAAGCGCACTCCCCTACGACCTCCTCGAAACGGGACGGCAGGTATCATTCAGTATCGGCCGTATCATGCCAAATCTTAGCAGCCCAATCGTCGCTGCCCTTGACCGGAGGTGTCTCCAGGCATTGTATGAGGCACACGAGGCCCGCTGTCCAACCCACATCGGCGAAAACGCCACAAAGGACTTCATTCTTGAAGAAGTATTCAGAATACACCCAGACCGAATTGCATCCACACCGGACCTTCTGAAAACCCTTCTTTTTATCCATTATACCGACACCCGAATCCCGAATATCCTCGCCCAGCGCATCACCACACACCTTGCAAAGAAATCTCAGTTCCGGGACTGGCCCCTCATGCAACTCTTTGCAGAAAAGCATCATTTTT
>CAZBYH010000252.1:0-460 GCA_964496155.1 uncultured Methanoculleus sp. | reverse complement strand
TCCATGATATATCGCCCATTTTCGTGACAACGTATCACCCTAAGGCAGAGATCGATGCTATCAAATCCAGAGAGGAAGGTTATGGCCTGCACTATCCAGGCCCCGTTGACCTGCCATTCGCCCACAACGATGTCAGAATCTACATCGATGATCTCTTTGCAGAAGGGAAACTCCAGCCGGTCAAATGCAAAAATCACAGCAGTCTCAAAGAATCATGGGTGAAATTTGGCATCACAGACGAGAACGAAGAAGAATACACGCTTCGTCTCACAAAAAGGCTTGAAACCCTCAAAAAAACAATTCCCACAACAGATTCCCCTCACTCAAAATGGCTCTCGTTCGCATCAGACCTTGCAGAGATGAAGGCAATCATCCTTGGTAAAAACCCGTCCCGGTTCCCGATCAGTCCCTCAATAACCGACAATTTTCTGTCCCTCTCAGAACAAATTTATGCCACATT
>CAZBYH010000251.1:0-2215 GCA_964496155.1 uncultured Methanoculleus sp. | reverse complement strand
AAGAAGAGAAGTCTACGCCGACAGAAAGCGCCACTCCACCGCAGAAAAGCCCGATTGGGTTTATCACCATCATTGGCGGAGCAACAGGTGCTGTTCTCATCTTCCGGAAACGCTACCAAAACGAGTAATAACCTGCCAGAGAAACCGGCCCCGTCCGGTTCTCGTTTTTTTACCTTAAATCTGCTTTTATCCGCGTCATGTAACATTTCCTTCAGGGGATCATTATTTTTACAGTGTTCCGTTATATCGAAGGATGTGGGTATGTTCCAACATATTAATCTCTGATTCCAATCACAAATTAATTATATACTTGTGGTGGCATCATGGATTTCATACCAATCATCAGATCAGCAATACTTCTTTTTATCGCCCTCATTCTCGTGCAGGGAGCTACAGCACTCACATTAGAACAGGCACCACTCAATCCGGCATTCGTCGCGTATACCGAAGGACTGGATGCAAATGATGGCAGCCCCCAGTGCTCCACCAACCGCTCCGTCAGCCGCTCCACGAGCCTTGCTGATGACGCCCGCCCAACGTATGTTACCGATACCCCGTACACGCTCGGCCTTATACCGGCACCCGGTGTCGTCGTCTGGCCGGACCAATATACGGTAACTGCTCAGATAAACGGAGCATCCCTGCCCACCCGTTTTGACCTCCGCGATGAAGGCCGGGTCACCCCAGTTCGTGATCAGGGAAAGTGTGGCAGTTGCTGGGCATTTTCCGCCTATGGTTCCCTTGAGTCAACGTATCTCACCGATACCGGAGTGGCAGAGAACTTCTCTGAAAATAATATGAACAACCTCTGCTCAAACCTCTACGAAGACGGTTTTGATTACGATCACTGCGACGGCGGGGACGCACCCATGGCCACCGCCTATCTCACCCGTGGCAGCGGGCCAATACAGGAGACCGATGATCCCTACATACTCCCGTTACCTCCAAACATATCACCCGCCGATCTTTCTCTGGTGCTGGACGTTCGTGATGTCACCTACCTGCCGCCACGGCCAGGTTCGCTTGATAACAACCTCTTCAAGCAGACGCTCATGAATGACGGTGCCATCTACGTTGGTTTCTCGGTAAACCGAACCTGCTTTGCCGACAACTACACCACCTATTACTGGCCGGGTGAAGAGTATATCTCCGACGGGGGCCATGCTGTCGCCCTTGTCGGGTGGGACGATGACTTCCCAAAAGAGTCGTTTGCCGTAACTCCACCGGGCAACGGCGCCTTCATCCTCAAAAACAGCTGGGGCACGGACGTGAGGGAGGGGGGATACTTCTTTATCTCGTATTATGACCCCATACTCTGCTATTTCTGGATAGAAACACCCAATCCCTACGATTTTACGTATTACAACACTCCCGGCGCACTGTACACCGGTGTCCCTGCATGTGAAGGGAGGCAGATATACCAGTATGACCCTCTTGGATGGACAGAGAGCATCGGCACTGGTGCATCCACCACATGCTATGGGGCCAATGTCTTTACGGCGAACGGGTATGAAGCACTCACTGACGTGAGCTTTTACACCCGTGAACCAGAGACAGGATACACCATTGGCATCTTTACCAACTTCATTATCCCCCCGGGTGATGCCAAACCAGTTGCATGGACCTCCGGCACCTGTGCCCTGCCGGGATACCACACCATTTCCCTTTCCAATTCCGTTCCCCTGATGCCTGGTGATGTATTCTCGGTCGTCATCGAAATCTCGTCACCGAACGATGTATACCCGCTCGTTGTCGAGATGCCGATTGCAGATTACTCATCCAACGCCAGAGCAGATCCTGGCGAGAGCTATGTAAGTGAAGACGGAGAGACCTGGGAAGACCTGACCATCTATTTTTCGAATACCAACGTCTGTATCAAGGCGTTCACCCACCCCCTCACCGTCGTGCCACAAAATTATACAACCATCCAGGAGGCCATAGATGCCGCCGCATCCAATGACACCATCATTGTCGAAACAGGTACCTACCCCGAGGAACTCATGCTGAATAAATCGGTCACCCTCATAGGGGTGGGAATGCCTGTCATCACCACCCTCGAAAATAAAACAGGTATTGAGATTCAGGCAGACAACTGCACCCTCTCCGGGTTCTCATTTAACGGGGAGGGAAAGGGGAAATATGGCATTGAAATAGGGGGAAATGACACCACCCTCTCTGACATCGAGATCAGCGGCTACGAATATGGCATTACCAT